>CALMAR010000326.1 GCA_937859855.1 uncultured Kineosporia sp. | reverse complement strand
GTCAGGACCGGTGCTGGCCTCGATCGCCCTCGACGATCGGTGGGCCCACCTGCGCGACGGCGCATTCGTTGTGCGCGACAAGACGCCGAGGTGAAGCCCATAGCTCACGACCGGGACCGGGAGAAACGTCTCTGGGATGCGACGGCGGGACTGCTTGGCCAGGCCGGTCAGGCTCCAGGGCAGCCATAAGAAACGCTGATCCGATCCAGGCCGGCGTCACGTCGCTCATCTGGCCGCTCACCCGAATCAGCCAGCTGTATCCGGAATCAGTATCTGCTTGACGCCGGGGCCGTTGCGCTGCCGTTCCCAGGCCGTCGCGACGTCCGCGAGGGGAATCCGGGCGATGTCCACCTTGATCGTGCCCTCGGCTGCATGGCTGGTCAATTGGCGGTACCCCTCTCGCCGCACCTCGACCGGGGCGTGGAACACGGCGAAGCCGCGAACGTCGAGCGCCGCCGAGCGGATCGTGGGGGCAGCCAGTTCCACGGTCGCTCCGGCCAGTTGGCCGAGCTGCAGATGCCGGGCGCCGTGAGCGGCCGTCTGCATCGCCGCCACCGCGGGGGCGCCCCAGAGAAGATCCACGATGAGGTCGAAGCCGCCGGATCCGGCGGCCTTACGATAGGCGCCGGCGAGATCAGTGCCATCGGCAATCAGGACAGTGGCGTCGGCCCCCAGCTCGCGAAGGCGGTCCAGCCGATCGGGATGGCGGTCGGCGGCGACGACTGTTGCGGCGCCCAGCACCTTGGCTGCCTGGACAGCGATCGACCCCACGGCACCCCCCGCGCCCAAGACCAGGACGGACTGCCCCGGTTCCAGGGGGGCGCGCCAGGTCAGGCCGAGCCAGGCGGCCAGACCGGCATTGCCCAGGGCGGCTGCAGTGGCGTCATCCACCCCCGCCACCGGTTCCAGCAGATCGGCGGGGCGTACCAGCGCCTTCTCCGCCCACGATCCGAACGGCGGCACCGCCGTATCCAGGTAGACCCGGCGGCCCTCAGAGGTGCGACCGACCCCGTCCGTTCCGACCACGGACGGCACGGCAGGCGGCCCGGTATAGAAGAAACCTGACGCCTTGGCCAGGTCCACGTGGTTCACGCCAGCCGCCGTGATCTCCACCACGGCCTGGCCTTCTCCTGCTTGCGGCTCCGGGAAGTCCGAGTATCGGGGAGCGGAACCCAGTTCGGTGAGGACGGCGGCTTTCATGGGAACAGACTTTACGGTGCCCGGACACCTGGTCTGGGCCTTGCTGTTATCACATATAGCAACTAGGGTCCCGAAGACATCATGCGCGAAGGGAGGACCGACGTGCGGATCTTCAACCACGCAGACCGGCTGGTGCTGGGGCTTGGCGATACCGAAGGGGTGGACGTCGCGACGGCCAGCCGGGGCCGTTTCGATGCCGATGTCCAATCGGTGTACGAGCAGTGGGACGACTTCGTTTCCTGGGCAACCGGTTTCCGCGGCGCAGCGGACGTCACCATCGAACCGTCACACCTGGGTCCTCCGGTGCCACGGCCGCGTCAGATCTTCGGCATCGGCCTGAACTACCGGGACCACGCTGAGGAGGCCGGCCTGCCACTGCCGGATCGGCCGATGGTCTTCACCAAGTTTCCCGCCTCAGTGACCGGCCCGGGCGGGTCTATCGTCCGGGTGCCGGGATCGGTCGATTTCGAGGTGGAGCTGGTCGCTGTCGTGGGCCGCCGGGCCCAGCAGGTGGCGGCATCTGATGCCTGGGACCACATCGCCGGCCTGACTGCCGGGCAGGACTTGTCCGAACGGGATCTGCAATGGGCGGGTTCGGCGCCGCAACAGTTCAGCTTGAGCAAGTCCTTCACCGGGTTCACCCCGATCGGTCCGGCCGTGGTCACGCTGGCGGACTTCGCCGACCCGGGCGACCTCCGGCTCGGCTGCCGGATCAATGGTGAGCCGATGCAGAACGGTCGTACCAGAGACATGATCTTCTCGATTCCCGAGCTGGTGGCCTATCTCTCCGGCATCCTCCCGCTCCTGCCCGGCGACCTGATCTTCACGGGCACTCCGGCTGGCATCGGCTTCACCCGCAATCCCAAGCGTCTGCTCGAAGCCGGCGACGAGCTCGTCACCTGGGTTGACGGCATAGGGGAGATGTGTCATCGGTTCGTGGCGCCGTCCTGAGGAAGCTGCCCGGCTCACAAACACATCCAACTCAGGAGGCAGAAGATGGCGGAGCAACGAGGCACTGTCATGTTCAAGGTGGAGGGCGGCAACATCGCCGCGCTGACGGCGGGGCCGCAGCGGGCGGCCGGAAAGCCGCTGATAGCCGCCCTCCCCGGGGGGACCTACACCAGTCGCTACTTCGACGTTGACGGCTCTCGAACGGGTTCATTCCTGGATACCGTTGCTGCGCAAGGATATCCAGCAGTCAGTTTCGACCGGCCGGGCTACGGCGGGAGCTTCGCACTGCCACCTGGCCAGAACACATTCGCGCAGCACGCTCGGTTGCTGTCCGACGCGACGGCGCAGGCCGCGCGCCGGGTTTCGGCGGATCAGGTGTTTCTGGTCGGTCACTCGATCGGCGGGATGATCGCACTGATGATCGCTGCTGGCCAGGCCGGCTTCCGGCTGATCGGCGCATCGGTGACCGGGATGGGTGCGGTCATCCGCGCCGGTGGCCCCGCGCAGGCACTTGCCTCGTTGCCGCCGGACGCCACGATCGACCTGCCCTACGACCAGCGCGACCAGGTCATGTTCGGCCCGGAATACACGCGCAGCGCGGCTGAGGTGGAGGCCGCGCATGCGTCCTACGCCCCCGTTCCGGTCCGCGAGCTGATACAGGCACCCCAATGGCCGCTAGAGCACCTGCCCGAACTGGCGCCAAGAATCCGTGTCCCCGTTCACAACATGCTGGCCGAATTCGATGCACTGTGGGACAGCACGCCGGACAACGTCGAGCGCTTCGCCAAGCTCCTGACCGGCGCGCCTTACGTCGACGCGAGCATCGCTCGCTCCACCGGGCACAGCATCGACCACCACACCCTGGGACACTCGTTGCACCTCCGTCAGCTCGCATTCCTCCGGGAGTGCGAGCTGTGGGAGCGCCAGGCTGTGGCGAGGTAGGCGGAGTCGATGCCCGTCACGTCGTCGGCTGACCTGCCGCAGACGACATCGGTGCTGATCGGCGGGGGAGGGCCGGTCGGCCTGTCCGCGGCGATCGAGCTGGGCAGGCGCGGTGTGCAATGTTTGATCGTCGAGCCACGAAGCGACGTGTCCCACGCCAGGCCGCGCTGCAAGACGGTCAACGTCCGATCGATGGAGCATCTGCGCCGGTGGGGGCTCGCCGATCGGCTGCGGGCCAGGGCCCCGCTGCCGGTGTCCTGGTCCCAGGACATCGTGTTCTGCACGGCTCTGGCCGGTCAGGAACTGTCCCGTTTCACCGGCGTGCTGGGACTTGTGCCGGAGGGGGACCGATTTCCCGAGCTCGGCCAGCAGGCCCCTCAGTACGTTCTGGAGGAGGTGCTGCGCGAGGCCGTCGAACAGCTACCGGCGTGCACGTTCGCGACTTCGATGGCTGTATCTGGCGTTGTTCAGGACGAGGCCGGGGTGCGGGTCACGGTGACCGGCAACGACGGCGGGACAGCAGTGATCGACGCGCAGTTCGTCATCGGCTGTGACGGTCCACGCAGCACCGTGCGTCAGCAGATCGGGGCCGGCTACCAAGGTGACCATGCCTTGCGGCCGAACTTCGGCATGGTGTTCCAGGCTCCGGCCCTGTGGCAGCACGTCCGGCATGGCCGGGCCGTCCACTACTGGATCATCAATCCAGATGCACCGGCCCTGATGGGCCCGATCGATCCCGATGACACCTGGTGGATCATCGCCTTCGGGGTCGACCGGGAGACCGGTGAAAGAGACGCGCTACGGCTGATCGACGCCGCCGCGGGGATACCGGCCGGGGCCCGGGTGCTGTCGACAGATCCGTGGACGGCCCGGCTGCAGATCGTTGACCGGATGCGCGTCGGCCGGGTGTTCCTGGCCGGAGACGCCGCACATCTCAACCCGCCCTTCGGCGGTCACGGCCTCAACACCGGCATCGGGGACGCGGTTGATCTTGGCTGGAAGATCGCCGCCGTACTCAGGGGGTGGGGCGGCCCCGCGCTGCTGGACAGTTACGGGGTCGAGCGGCGGCCGATTCAGGAGCGGGTGCTTCGTGAGGCCACCGCGAACATGGCCGTGACCTCACCAGAACTGCTAGCCAGCCATCTGCAGGATGACAACGAGGAGGGGAAGCGAGCTCGCCGGGCGGCCGGTGCGCGGATTCAAGCGACCAAGCGTCAGGAGTTCCATTCCCTGGCTCTGGTCCTGGACATCGACATCGAGGATTCCCCCGTGATCGTGAGAGCGAGCGGCGAGCCAGCTGGGATCCGGCCCGGTGAGCTGCTCCGGCACCACTGGCGCCCCGATCACCGTTCGCTCTGCGACGTGCTGGGCAATGACTTCACCCTGGTGATCCGGCGGGGCAGCCCGGACGTCGGTGCCTGGACCGATGCCGCCCGCGCCCGGGGAATGCCGTTGACGATCCTGGACCTGCGGGACCAGGCACAGACCGGGCCGGCCCTGGCCCTGGTCCGCCCGGACCGCTACGTCGCCTGGGCCGGTGACTCAGGGCCTGAGGTTCTGGATGTGGTTCGGGGGACGGCGCAGGCGGTGACCGGCTAGCGGCCGCGCCCGGACGAATCCAGAGCAAGCAGCGCGGTCTGCTCGTTGCGGGACAGGTGCTGCTGCACGGCGCTGGCCGCGATCTCCGGATCGCGTTGCCGAAACGCGGAAACCAGCTCGGTGTGGTGTTTCTCGCGCCGGTGGTGCTCCTCCGGATCCGGGTCCAACCGGCCCCAGCCGATCCGGATGTACCGTTCCGAGGCGCGCCACAGGGTGGTGAGGATGCGAACATCCCAACTGGTCGCGGCGGCAACGAGCAAGGCGAGGTGGAACTCGTGATGCGCGTCGTAGATCTCGTTCATGGTGCGTTCTTCGGCCCCGAAAGAGGCTGCCTGTGCGTCCAGGCGGTCCAGCTCGGCATCGCTGATCAGCCGGCAGGAGCGCTGAGCGATCTCCGGCTCGAGCCTGCGGCGGAGCCGGTAGATGCTCTGCAATTCGTCCAGATCGAGCGGGGTCACATAGGCGCTGCGGCCGGGCCGCATCTGCACCAGTCCCTGATTCTCCAGGCTACGCAGGGCTTCTCGGACGGGGATGATGCTGACGTGCAACATCTCGGCCAGTTCTCGGAGGGAGAATTCCCGGCCCGGCTCCAGCGCGCCGGAAAGGATGGATCGGCGCAGCTCGGTCAGCACTTGGTCCGCCACGGATCGTGACTGGACCGGATTGACGGCAGCCGGAGCGGACGACCTCACCACCAGTTCGCCTTCCTGCCGCCCTCGGGTAGCCGAGTGTAGCGACGCTCTTGTCAGCCTGCGGCTCCTTCGTTATATATGATAACAGCGAAGGGACGGGATGACGCTGCTGGATACGGCCACCGATCGTCAGGCCGCGCTGGGTCAGGTGGAGCAGCGCGTGCTGTGGCTGGCGACCGCGATCGTCGACCATGCCAACCGAGTGCGGCCGAACCCCACCGGCCTGAAGGTCGGCGGCCACCAGGCCTCGAGCGCCTCCATGACCAGCATCATGACGGCGCTGTGGTTCGGCCATCTGACCGCGGACGACCGGGTGTCGGTCAAGCCGCACGCCTCACCGGTCCTGCATGCCATCAACTACCTGCTGGGCGAGCTCGACGAGGAATACCTGAGCACCCTTCGATCCTTCGGCGGCCTGCAGAGCTACCCCAGCCGGGTGAAGGACCCCGACCCGGTCGACTACTCGACCGGCTCCGTCGGGATCGGCGCGACGGCACCGATCTGGGGTGCGCTGGCCCGCCGGTACGCCGGCTCCCTGAGCGCCACGAGTGGCAGCGGCCGGCAGTTCTCCCTCGTCGGGGATGCCGAACTGGATGAGGGCGCCTGCTGGGAAGCCGTTCTCGACCCCATGGTCGCCGGTCTCGGAGAAGTGTGCTGGGTGATCGACCTCAACCGCCAGTCATTGGACCGGGTGGTGCCCCATCTGGCCGCGGACCGGCTGCAGAAGATCTTCGCAGCGGCCGGCTGGCAGGTCCTGACCGCGAAATACGGCACGGTGCTTGAGGACTTGTTCACCCGGCCCGGAGGCGAGGAGCTGCGCCAGCGCCTGGACGACATGCCGAATCCCGAGTATCAGCGATTGCTGCGGTGCAGTCCGCCGGAGCTGCGGGAGCGGCTGCCGGACGGCTCCGCGCTCCGGCGCCTGGTCGCGACCTTGGACGATGGGACGCTGCGCGGCGCGGTGCGCAACCTCGGGGGACACGACCTGGCGGCCCTCGACCACGTGTTGCGCGCTATCGACGACAGTCGCCCAACGGTGATCTTCGCGTACACGATCAAGGGGTACGGACTGGCCAGCGAAGGTCACCCGCAGAACCATTCCTCGATGCTCACGCAGGCCCAGATGTCCGAGCTGGCCGCACACTGCGGCACTTCGCTGGCGTCGCCCTGGACTCGATTCGCGCCCGGTTCGGCCGAAGCCACTCTGTGCGCCGAGACGGCTGACCGGCTGCGCCGCGTTCCACCAGCCCAGTCAGGTCCGCCCGAGATTCCTGCTGACCTTGGGCACACGCCCAGCGGCACGGTGACCACGCAGGCGGCGCTGGGGCGCACCCTGCTGGACCTGACCCGGCAGTCCCCGGCCGCAGCCCGGCGGATCGTCACCGTCTCCCCGGACGTCGCCTCGTCCACCAACCTAGGAGGCTGGATCAACAAGGTGGGCGTGTGGTCCCCCACGGGCGAGCGGCGGGACTGGTTCCAAGACGACCCGGAAACGATCCTGCACTGGCGTGAACGTCCCACTGGCCAGCACGTCGAACTCGGCATCGCCGAGGTCAACCTGGTCGGCCTGCTGAGCGAACTCGGCACCACCTGGCGCCGGTGGGGCGAGCCATTGCTGCCGATCGGAGTGCTGTACGACCCGTTCCTGGAGCGCGCGCTGGAACCTTGGTCATTCGGCATCTACGCCGGCGGCCAATCGATCCTGGTCGGGACGCCGGCCGGTGTGTCGCTGGCCGCCGAAGGGGGTGCCCACCAGTCCATCAAGACGCCCTCGATCGGTCTCGAGCAGCCAGGCTGCATCAGCTACGAACCCGCCTTCGCCGCCGATCTGGAGTGGGTTCTGCTGGCGTGCCTGCAGAGGCTGGCCCGGCCCGGAGGCTCTTCGGCCTATCTGCGGCTGTCTTCCCGGCCGGTGAACCAGACCCTGGCCGCCGTCCCGTCCGACCCGGCGGCCAGGCAGCGCCGCCGCCGGCAGGTCGTTGGCGGCGCCTACCGGTTGCGACAGGCCGCGAGCCGGCCCGGCGTCACCATCGTTGCGATGGGTGCCGTGGTCCCCGAGGCTCTGGCGGCGGCCGACCGGCTGGCGGCGCTGGGCACCGAAGCCGACGTCGTCTGCGTCACCAGTCCGGGGCTGCTGTTCGAAGCCGTCCAGACCCGGGCCGGGCACGGTGACGCCGCGAGCTGGATCCTGGAAACCGTGCTGCCGCTGGACCGAGCCGCACCCATGGTCACTGTGCTGGACGGGCATCCGCACACCCTGGCGTTTCTCGCCGCGGTGCACCGGGTCCGGGCCAGTCACCTGGGGGTGACCAGCTTCGGTCAGTCCGGCGGGCTGGACGACGTTTACCGGCACCACCGCATCGACGCCGGCAGCATCATCGCCGCGGCTCTCGACGTCGGCGCCTGAGACGCTCCACCCCATTGCTGTTATCACATATATCTCCTAGCCTCGGACTACGCCCCAACGAGGAGGTCGAAAGTGACGTCGCAGTCAGAACTCACCCGCGACGAGATCATCGCCCGCAACCTGGACGCTGTCGCCGTGCACTTCCACAACGAGACTCCCGAGACCATCGATACGGCGGTCGGCGTCTATACCGACGACATCGTCTGGGAAGTTCCAGCGCGCGGGCTCGTTCATCGCAACGTCGCCGACGTCAAGGCCGAGTACCTGAAGATTTTCGGGTCGATGAACATTCACAAGATCACCAACCTGTACCGGTTCGCCACCGAGGAATGGGTCTTCGACGACAGCATCTTCGAGTGGACGATTACCGGCGATGGTTTCGCCAATTGCCCGTTCCCGGTGGGAACCACGGTCAGCATCCGGCTGCTGCATGCCTTTCAGTGCCGGGACGGAAAGATCTGCCGCGAGAACGGGTATGAGATCTGGCGCGACATCAACGACACGGCGCGGGTGCGGGACGACATCCCCGAATCTGCCACCGTCGAAGTCTTCGACTGAGCTTCGTGGCCAGCCCCTGCCCGTGATGCGCTGACCCCGAGGAGCCGACTCATGGGCGACCGGTCCTGCCTGATGTGCGCCATGGAAGACGCCGATGACAGCGCTGTGGTGTTCCGTGATGCGCTCTGGGCGGCTGAGGTCGTACCGGGATACGAGGTTCCGGGCTGGTTCATCCTGCGGGCCCGGCGGCATGCGGAGCGGATCACCGGTCTCGATCCGCCGGAGCTGGCGACGTTCGCACGCCGGGCCCGTGATCTTGTCGCGGCCATGACGGCTGTTACTGGCGCGCCAGCGACGTACCTGCTCGTCTTCGGCGAGAACTACGCGCATTTCCATGCTCTGATCGCGGCTCGGGGTGAGGACGTGCCGATGGATCAGCGGGGCGGGAACATCCTGAATCTGCGCGCCGAGCGTGCGGATCTGCGATCAGCGCTGGAGCTCGTACCGGCCATGCGGTCGGCCTACGCGGACCGCGCCGGCGTACCTGACCCGGTGTGAGGGCAGGCATGAGCCCCTCCGCCTCGACGGTCATCCGCAACGTCCGTGTCTTCGATGGCACCTCGGCCGGGGAGGCGCGAACGGTGGTCATCACCGATGGCTTGATCGCCGATTCTGCCCCGGGCGGCTCCACCGAGACGATCGATGCGGCTGGGGGTGTGCTGCTGCCCGGCCTGATCGACGCTCATATGCACATCGACACCCGCGAAGATCTCGCGCGCTGTGCCATGGCCGGCCTGACCACCGTGATCGATATGGGCACCCGCACTCCCGGGACGCTGGACCTCCTGAGGGACCAGCCCGGACTTCCTACCCTGCTGAGTGCCGGCTGGCCCGCGAGCGCACCCGGCGGTCTGCAGACGAAGAAGATGGGATTCCCCGCCGCCAGCGCGGTCACCGATGCCGATGACGCCGCCCGGTTCGTGGCGCAGCGCGTGGCCGGCGGCAGCGACTTCATCAAGGTGATCGTGGAAGATCCGCGGATGCCTGGCACCGCCGCGCTGCCACCGGCCAGCATCGCAGCGCTGGTCAAGGCCGCTCACGAGGCTGACCGGCTGGTTGTGGCTCATGCCGTCACCAGTACCGCGGTCGAGCTGGCAGCCGATGCGGGAGTCGACGTCATCACCCACGCTCCGGTCAACCGTCCGGTCAGCGCCGACGAGGCGGCCGGCTTCGTCACCCGTGGGATTGTCCTGATCCCCACTCTGACGATGATGCAGGGCACCACCTCGGCCATCGGTGGTAAGCCTGTTTTCCGGCTCCTGCGTCGCCTCCGGATCGTTCCGCCGTTGGAGTATGCGAACTGCCGTGAGTCCGTGGCCACAGCGCACCGGGCCGGCCTGACCATCATCGCCGGGACCGACGCCAACAACGAGGCAGGTGCACCAGCACACCCCCGGCACGGCACGTCCCTGCACGACGAGCTAGCACTACTGGTCGATGCCGGCCTGACTCCCGCCGAAGCGCTGCACGCGGCTACCGCGGCACCGGCTCGCTTCTTCGGCCTGACCGACCGTGGTGCGATCGCCAGCGGCCTCCGCGCGGATCTCGTACTCCTGCGGGGCGATCCGACCGTTGACATCGAGGCCGTGCGGGACGTCAGCGCGGTATGGGTGGGCGGCACGCGAATCAGCGATTCCGCGGTTCCGGCGGCCAGTCCATGATTCTGGTGACTGCCGCCAACGGCAATCAGGGTCAGCTACTCGTTCCTAAGTTGCTCGCGGCGGATCTTCCGGTCCGGGCTTGTGTCCAATCGCAGGCATCGGCCCGTCACCTGCACGCCCTTGGTGTTCAGGAAGTCGTGGTGGGCGACCTCAGCGAGCCGGGCACCGCAACCCGGGCCGTGCGCGGTGTCGACGCCGTTTACCATGTCGGCCCGACCCTGCATCCTCGCGAACGCGACATGGGCATGGTGCTGGTGGACGCGTCACGAGCAGCCGGCGTCCGTCACTTCGTCTTCAGTTCGGTCCTGCACGCGATCCTCACCGACCTGGTCCAGCACGAGATCAAGCGAGACATCGAGGAGCATCTGCTGTCCTCGGGGCTGGAGTTCACGATCCTCCAGCCAGCGAACTACATGCTCCCGCTCAAGCTCAAGCCGGTCTTCGACCGCTCAGTGTTCGAGCTGTCCTGGTCCTTGGAACGCCGGCAGTCGATGGTCGATCTGGGCGACGTCACCGACGTCGCGCGGATGGTGCTGGTGGACCGCGACCGCCACCTTGGGGCGACATACGAGCTGGCCGGGCCGGGAAGATACACCGCACACGAACTGGGCGAGATCATTTCTGCCGTGGTGGGGCACCCCGTGCAGGTTAGCCGGATTGACGCGGACACCTATCTCAAGGCATGGATCGGCGACGGCGATGCCGCCGCGGCTACGCATCAGCTTCGCGTCCTGCGCTCAATCACCTCGACGTACAGCAGCCATGACTTCGTCGGCAATCCCAACGTCTTGACCTGGCTGCTCCAGCGACCCCCCACCGACTTCGAGGTTTTCGTTCGCCGCCAGTACGACGCCTTCCGCCGGAACCGGGCATGAACCTCACCGGCAACACGGTGCTGATCACCGGCGCGGGCACCGGAATCGGTCGCGGCCTGGCCGAAGACCTGCACCAGCGCGGGAATCAGATCATCATCGCCGGGCGCCGCCTGCCGACGCTGGAGGAGGTCGCGGCAGCTCATCCGGGGATGTACCCAGTGCACCTCGATGTGTCGGACGCCAGCAGCATCGACTCGGTCGTTCCGTCGATCCTCTCGCGATTTCCCGGCCTCAACGTCCTGATCAACAACGCCGGCATCATGTTCGGCGACGATCTCACTCACCGTCTGGACGACGAGTTGCTGTCCGCCGTAGTGGCGACCAACCTGCTCGGGCCGATGCGGATGATCTCCGCTCTGATCGATCATTTGGGACGGCAACCGTCGGCGACCATCATCAACGTCACCTCGATGCTGGGGTATGCACCGCTGGCCTCCTCCGCGCTGTACTCCGCGACGAAGGCCGCTATGCACTCCTACACCCTCTCGTTGCGCTACCGCCTCGAAGGGTCGCCGGTAACCGTGCTGGAAATGGCACCGCCGTACACCCAGACGAACCTGATGGCCATCAACGCCACCGATTCCCGGGCGATGCCTCTGGCCCAATACCTGACCGAGACCATGGCTGTCTTGGAGACGGATCAGGTTGAGGTTCTGGTGCCGCGGGCAGCGGCCCGCCGAGACGCGATGCGACCCGACGAGGTGGCCATCACAAGGGCTTTCAACGACCTGATGCGTGGCGCCACCTCGCCCTGACACCACGCGAGGAGCGGCTCGG
>CALMAR010000325.1:1552-11099 GCA_937859855.1 uncultured Kineosporia sp. | reverse complement strand
CGGCGCCTCGCGGGCGATCGCGGCGGCTCTGGACGACGCCGGCCTGGCGCCGTCCGACGTCGTCCACATCAACGCGCATGCCACCTCCACCCCCGTGGGCGACGTGGCCGAGGTGGCCGCCATGCGGGCCGCGTTCGGCCCGGCTCTGGACGGCGTGGCGGTCTCGGCGACCAAGTCGATGACCGGGCACCTGCTCGGCGCGGCCGGGGCCCTGGAAGCGATCTTCACCGTGCTCGCCGTCCGGGAGCGGGTGGCCCCGCCCACGATCAACCTGGATTCGCTCGACCCGGCCGTCACCGTGGACGTCGTCGGCAAGGACCCCCGCCAGCTCGGCGATGGCACCGCCCGGATCGCGGCTCTGAACAACGCTTTCGGCTTCGGTGGGCACAACGCTGCGCTCGTCATCACCAGCAATTGAGCAATCAGGAGCCCGAATGACGACCACCTCTCCGCTCAAATCCTCCTCTGACTCCGGCCCGCAGGCCAAGGCCGCCCCCGGCGCTGCGGATGCGGCGGCCAAGGCCGAGCGTGACCCGAAGCTGCGGCTGGAGAGGTTCTTCGACCCCGGCACCATCGAGCTGATCAGCGCGCAGGACAACTCCGGCATGCTGGCGGCGACCGGGCTGGCCGGCGGTACGCCCGCGGTCGCCTTCGCCACCGACGCCCGGACTCAGGGCGGGGCGATGGGTGCGGCCGGGGCCCGGGTGGTGGTGGCAGCATACGAGCAAGCGCTGGCTCGCGGAGTGCCGATCGCCGGGCTGTGGCACTCGGGAGGCGCCCGGCTGGCCGAGGGCGTCTCGTCCCTGAACGGCTTCGGCGAGATCTTCGCCATGATGACCAGGGCCTCGGGCCGGATTCCGCAGATCTCACTGGTCCTCGGCCCGGCCGCCGGAGGAGCGGCCTATGGCCCGGCCCTCACCGATCTGGTCGTACTGGGACCGGACGGACGGGTTTTCGTCACCGGACCCGACGTGGTGCGCTCGGTTACCGGCGAGGATGTCGACATGCTCCGGCTGGGCGGCCCGGAACCGCACGGGCGCCGGTCCGGCGTCGTGCACGTGATCACCCAGACCACCGACGAAGCGTACGAGCAGGCCCGGCGGCTGGTGCAGCTGATGGGCCAGCCGGGATCGCTGGACCCGGCGTCGGTCGGTGACCGGCAGCTGGCCCAGCATCTGCCTGAGTCCAGCAAGCGGGCCTACGACGTGCATCCGCTGGTGGCGGACGTGCTGGACGCTGGCCCGTCCCTGGTGGAGCTGCACCCGAAGTGGGCGCCCAACATCGTCACCACACTGGGCCGGTTCGGCGGCCGGACGGTCGGTGTGATCGCGAACAATCCGCTGCGGCTGGGCGGCTGCCTGGACTCGGCGTCGGCTGAGAAGGCGGCCAGATTCGTGCGCATGTGCGACGCGTTCGGCGTTCCGCTGATCGTGATCACCGATGTACCCGGCTACCTGCCTGGCGCGGGCCAGGAATGGGACGGCGTGGTGCGCCGCGGGGCCAAGCTGCTGCACGCCTTCGCCGAGGCGTCGGTGCCCCGGGTCACCCTGGTGACCCGCAAGGCCTACGGCGGCGCCTACATCGCGATGAACTCCCGGGCGCTGGGCGCGACTGCGGTGCTGGCCTGGCCGACCGCGACGGTGGCCGTGATGGGCGCGGTGGCGGCGGTGCGGATCCTGCACCGGCGGCAGCTGGCCGACGTCGAGCCGGCCGACCGGGAACGGGTGGAGAACGAGCTGGCCGCCGACCACGAGAAGGTGGCGGGCGGCCTGGCCAAGGCTCAGGAGATCGGTGTGGTGGACCAGATCGTCGAGCCGGGAGCGACCCGGTCAGCTCTGGCCGCGGCGCTGGCGGGCCCATTCGTGCGCGGCGCCCACACCAACATCCCGCTCTGAGCATCCAGTGCGCTAGCCGACGCGGTGCAGCCAGCGGACCGGCGCGCCGTCGCCGGCATAGCGGAACGGCTCGAGTTCATCGTCCCAGGCCCGGCCGAGGGCAAGATCCAGTTCACGGGTCATCAGTTCAGGCTCGCCGTAGCCGATCTCCATCGCAGCCCGGACCCGGTCCTCCGGGATCATCACGTTGCCGTGCACGTCGGTGACCGCGTGGAAGATGCCGAGCTCGGGCGTATGGCTCCATCGCCCGCCGTCCACCCCAGGGCTGGGCTCCTCGGTGACTTCGAAACGCAGGTGTGCCCAGCCTCGCAGTGCCGAGGTCAGCCGCGCTCCCATCCCGGGTGCTCCCTGCCAGGACAGCTCGGTGCGGTACAGCCCAGGCGCCGCCGGCTGGGCGATCCAGTCCAGCGAAAGGCGCAGCCCAAGAACGCCGCCCGCCGCCCACTCAACATGTGGGCAGAGCGCACTCGGCGCGGAATGCACGAACAGCACACCACGCGTGACGGCACTCGACATGTGGCCCTCCTCGTCCGGTTTGAGATGCGTCTTCCCCAACGACCTCAACTCGGGCGCGACGACCAGCCGACATCACCGGCCACTGACATCTGATGCGCTGAGCTACTGCTGATCCGTCTGTGATCCAGCACTGCAGGCGCCATTGTGCCGTAGCACCGGCCACCCTCGCCAGGGCTGGATCTCCACCGGCTGGCCGAGGCCGCCGTCATCTCAACGGCCGATCCCAGAACCGGCTATGACTCCTGCCAGCTGACCCACGCGGGAAACGGCCGGAATTGCACGCGCGGCAGCAATTCATTCGCCCGGCAGAGTGAAGGAGCCCGGCCACTCAGCCGAGTAACCATTGGTCGAACACTGGCTGGGTCAGGGAGAGGCGCCCCGCGTGAGAAAGGACCAGGCACAGGGCATGGACGTGATCACCGAGGTCATCCGGCCGGCCGCGATCGTGCCGGAGGAAGCCGCCCGGAAGATCCTGTCCGGAATGGCCGACAGCGGCGTCTACGCCGGTGGCTTCTGGCTGGCCGAACCGAGCCGCTGGGTGCGCTACGACCGTCCCTGGCAGGGCCCAGGCGAACCCGGCAGCTCCACCCGGCTGGGCACGCTCCAGGTCGCCTACGGCACCCCCACCAAGTACGAGATCACCATCTATCAGGTCACCATCACCCAGGCCGGTCAAGATGCCGGTTACATGGTGGCTTCGCTGTGCGACGAGGCCCTCGGCTTCGGGGACCTCACCCTGGCCCAGTGCCCCCGGGCCGCGCTGGCCGCACCCCCCAAGCCGTTCCGGTTCTGAACCGCAGCCCGCATCCGCGTTACGGATGCGACAACTGAGGCGGGTGAGACACCAGAAGGAAATGCCTATGCTGTCCGGGCATGGGCCATTCATCGCCAGAAGAGCCTGCTTGGGGTACTCCGCCCCGGCAGACCAGGCCTCTTCCGGACGAGTCCGTCCCCAGCTGGGGCGCCCCACCGAACAGTCCTGAAACCACCGCTGGCAGCGAATCAGACCAGGCCGTCGTCCAAGCCCCATCATCGGCGGCCGCCTCCGATCTGCTCACAACCGAGTTTGTCGCGGTGATCGAGCAGCCCGGCTTCCTCACCGGCCGGAGCTACGAGCTGATCGCCAGTGACGGCGCCGTCCTGGGCTACCTCACCGAGCACACCTCGGCGGGAGCCTGGTTCTTCGGTGGCGCCGCCGCGTCCACCTTCGTCCTGGAGGATGCCCGCGGAGGACTGGTCGCCTCGATGTACCGGCCCGGGACGCTCAGCCGTTTCCAGTTCATCGTGACCGATGCGGACGACGTCGAGGCCGGCCTGGTTGAGCAGGAGAACACTTTCTTCGCACCAGAATTCGAGTTGCGGTCCAGCGACGGCCCGGTGATGCGGCTGACCGGCGGATCATTCGGCAGCACCGAGTGGGAGCTGGTGGACGCCGCCGACGAGAACCGGCTCTACGGCCGGGTATCGCTGGAGTTCGCCGGGCTGAGCGGGATGTTCAGCGGCACCCAGCGGTTCGCGGTCCGGCTCGGCCCGGCCCTCAGCGGCTCGGCCCGGCTGCTGGCACTGATGGCCACCGTCTGCCTGGACTACGTGCGCGACACCAAGAGACGCAACTGACCACAGCTCACAGCGCGGTGGCGCCGGACCGAACGGCTCCGGCCCGCACATCCGGAAACCGGGCCGGGTGGCGACCCAGCGGACCGGCCGGAACATCCAGCCAGGGACTCGCACCCTCGATCCCCCCTGGCTGGGTCACGGCGTTGACCGGTCCCCAGTCAGTGTCTCGTTCTTGCCGCCGGGATCCGAAGTCCGGGCGCTCGTCAGATCCTGAAAAAGGCGCGCCCATCAAGACATTCGCCATTCCGGTCAGGCTGGCCTGGATCCGCGCGGTGCCCTGGCCGCGCAGCCGCCCGGTCAGCGCCCGGCAGACGGCCGCAGCCAGCAGATATCCCGTGCCATGGTCGAGCGCCTGAGCCGGCAATGGCTTAGGCCGGTCCTTGCCCGACTGCGCCATCCCCGCCGCCGCGATCCCGCAACTCATCTGCACCAGGCTGTCGAAGCCACGCCGGCCCGCCCACGGACCAGTCCAGCCATACGCGTCCAGCGTGGCCAGCACGGCACCGGGATTGATCGCTTGCAACGCATCTTCGCCGTAACCCAGTCCGTCGAGTGCTCCTGGCCGCAGCCCGTGGACGACCACGTCGGCCCGGGCGACCAGCGCCTCGAACCGCGCCCGGTCGGCTTCGTCGGTCAGCTCCAGAGCCGCGCAGAACTTCCCGGCCGTGGTCTCCGGCAGCAGCCCGGGCACTTCAGTGAAACCCGGCGGAGCGACCCGCAACACCTGCGCCCCCCAGGCGGCCAGGGTCCTGGTGGCAACCGGGCCGGCGATCACCCGGGTCAGGTCCAGCACCCGTACCCCGGCCAGCGGCTGGTCCGCAGCGATGTGGTCCCTGGAATCGCCCGGCTCGGATGCCTGCCGGTAGAGCCGGACCGGCTTCTCTCGCACCGCGAACTGACCGTGCGGATGCTTGGCCCACTGCTTGGCCGTGTACATCACGGCTGCGCAGCCACCGGCCTGCACCACCGCCGCTTCCAGTTCGGCGGCCGGCCTAGCCGCCACCTGGGCTGCCACCGCATCCTTGGTCAGCGCGGGATCGTCGCGCAGATCGAGCGCCCGGATGGCGGCCTTCCGGTGATAGCTGTAATTCGTGTGCAGCCGGATCCAGCCGTCACTGGCCGGATAGTCACCGGCGATCGGGTCCCACATCTGCGGCAGCTGCCAGCCCAGTGGCTGCAGCAGCGCCTCCGATCGGAACGCCGCCGAGGCCGCTAGCCGGTTGACCCGCACGGCCGGGAAACCAGCGCCGGCTCGAACCGCGCCGAACTCGGCCACGGCCAGGGTGGCGGCGGCCACGACCGCCGTGGCCAAGCCGGTGACGTCGTACACCGACGGCAGCGCGCCTGGCTGTCCTTTGATCCGGACGTCGTTCAGGCGGTCCGGGTCACCGTCGAGAGCTGCCCAGAACGTCTGCAGGAATTCCTGCGCGGCATCGTCGTCAGACATGTCACTGCTCACCCTTCCAGCAGCGGCGCCAGCACGCCAGTGCGGTCACGGTTCCAGGCGGCACCTCGGTGAATCCGCCGTCCGAGACCACGACCGGCCAGCGCCGGAGACTACGATCCCAAACGGCCTGGCCGGGAGTGCTGACCCGGATCGCCCATCCGGTCCGCTGCCACCGGGAGATGTCATCGAGCGACATGCCAAGCAGTGCCAGCTGAGCGGCGTGCCCGCTCTGCGCGGCCGCCTTACCGGTGGTCATCGGGAAGTTGGGAGTGAGGGCGATCTCCAAGCCGTACTCGACCGGCGCCGAGGGCTCGCCGCGCTCGGGCATGTCGGTGCCGCCCACTTGCAGCTTAGCCAGGGCCCGGGGCACGTTCTCGACCGGACCGGGCACGAAAGCCTTGACGTAGGCGCCGTTTCGCTGCGCCGCGACCCCATCCAGCTGGATCGCCGCCTGGAATGGGGCGTTCCGGCCGCGCCGGGCCACCTTGCGGATCCGGCCGTCCATCCAGCGCTGAACCGGCCCGGTCCAGTCACCATCGAGGGCCCGCGGATCAGTCAGCAACCCGACGACGGCCATCGCAGCCGCCTCACAGACGGCCAGATGAGTGGGCCGGTCCGGCCGGTCGTCCCGGATCACCAGTTGCATCGCCCAGGTGTTACCCGGCTCGTACCAGTGCTCCTCGATGCCGCCGCCCTCGCTCGCCTGCTCGTCCGGCACGCCTCTCCTCTGCGGGGCCCGGCCCGGCCCGCTCATCTGGCTGGCCGCCCCGCGCGCCTGCGCAATCAAGCCAGCCGGTCCTGATATCCAGGATGTCCTATGGACGGCAGCACCCACCGCCTGTTCGCGGCGTCCGCCAGTCTGGCGGTTTCCACGGCGGCCGGGGCACCCGGGTGGCAGACCGCCGCTTCCGCCGTGATCGCGACCGCGTCCTCGGCCGGCTGGACCAGCCCGGACTCCGATCAATCCTGGCTGTGGTGGGTGCCCGGCGGGCATCGCGGGCTCACTCATTGGTGGGGACTGCCGGGCGGGGCAGCGATCGCCACCCTGATGTTCGTGCCGCCGCAGGCGGCGTGGGCGATCTGGGCGCTGCTGCTGGGCTGGAGTTCGCACCTGCTCGGCGACTTCATCTTCGGCGAACGGCCGCCCGGCATCCCGATGGCGCCATGGTGGGCCTACGCCGGGCTGGGCCTGGACTCCGGCGGCCTGATCGAACGGGTGCTGCGCTGGGCCTGGCCGGTGATGTTGCTGGCCCAGGTCTGGTTCTACCGGGTCGGCTGGCCGGCCATGACCGCCTGAGTCCTCAGTGCCGCCCGCCGGAGCTGGCGGCGGCTCCAGTGCGGCTCTAGTGCGGCTCTAGTACTGCCGCTTGCGGCTGGCGTCACGGCTGGGTGGAGGCCTCTGCGTCCGGTGACCGGCCAGAGAATGGCCGGGACCGCCGCCCTCCTGCTGACGGCCCCGAGGATCCGGGCGACTGACGTCCTCCGCTGGAACCCAGTCCCGGCGCATACCCAATTCCGCTGCGCTCCACTGGATCTCGACCGCATCCTTGGTCCACGCCACCGCCAGGGCCGGAATCAGCACCTCTTCGCCGCTGTACCAGCGGATCAGCACATTGACCGGGATGCCCTCGGCCGGAGTGGAGACCGGTCCCTTGGGGGCGGCCCGGACGATGCGAGGAGCGCTGGTCATATTCGACCATACCTCGATTCGAACATCAGTTCGAAGAGTGGAATCTCAAGGATCTTCGTTCCGCCCTGCAGGTCACCCGAATGGCCCAAGGATGAGCACTGTTCGCGATCGCATAGCCAACGTCCAGGAGAGCCGCATCGGCGTATCAGCCGGGCCCGGCACAGTCCTCGGCATGATCACCACGCAACAGCTGGCCAGCCCCAGGCGCAGCCTCGATCAGCTCCCGTCCGCGCCTGCACTGGACGTCGTCGTACCGGTCTACAACGAGCAGGCCGGACTGGAGCGCTGCATCCACCGCCTGCACAGCTATCTCAGCACGCACTTCCCCTACGGCTTCCGGATCACCATCGCCGACAACGCCAGCACCGACGCCACCTTCTCCATCGCCCAGCAACTGGCCAGCCGTTACCAGCGGGTCAGCGTCGTACATCTTGATCAGAAGGGCCGGGGGCGGGCCCTGCGCCAGGTCTGGTCGGAGTCTGACGCCGCCGGCCGGGCCGACATGGATGTCGACCTCTCCACTGATCTGGCCGCTCTGCTGCCGCTGGTCGCGCCGCTGCTGTCCGGGCACTCCGAACTGGCCATCGGCACCCGGCTGGCCCGCGGCTCCCGGGTGGTTCGCGGCCCCAAGCGTGAACTGATCTCCCGCTGCTACAACCTGATCCTGCGCGGCGCCCTGGCCGCCCGCTTCTCCGACGCGCAGTGCGGTTTCAAGGCGATCCGGGCCGACGTCGCCCAGCGGCTGCTGCCGCTGGTACAGGACCCGGGCTGGTTCTTCGACACCGAGCTGCTGGTGCTGGCCGAGCGGGCCGGCCTGCGGATCCACGAGGTACCGGTCGACTGGGTCGACGACCCGGACAGCCGGGTCGACATCGTGGCCACCGCGATGGCCGATCTGCGCGGGGTGTCACGGGTGGGCCGGGCGCTGGCCGCTGGCCGGTTGCCACTGCGCGACGTCCGGGTTCAGTTGCGGCCAGGGCCGGGGCCCGAACTGGATGGCGTCCCGGCCGGGCTCACCGGGCAGCTGATCCGGTTCGCCGCAGTGGGCCTGGTCAGCACCCTCGCCTACGTGGTGCTCTACGCGCTGCTGCGGATGGGCCTGGGCCCGCAGTCAGCCAATCTGATCGCCCTGCTAGTCACCACGATCGGCAACACCACCGCCAATCGCGGAATGACCTTCGGCGTGCGCGGGCGACGCGGCTGGTGGCGTCATCAGGCCCAGGGCCTGGCCCTGTTCGGGCTGGCGCTGGTCCTGACCAGCGGTTCGCTGGTGGCGCTCGGGGCGGTGACCAGCACCGCCCATCATCTGGTGGAGCTGAGCGTGCTGATGCTGGCCAGCGTCACCGTGACGGTGCTGCGGTTCATCCTCCTGCGCAGCTGGGTCTTCGCCGGTCAGCGGGCCGGACAACGGGCCAGCTGAGTGCGGCCCGTGGGCTGCGGCGGGCGTAAGTGATGGCATAGTCGATGGCGTTGTTTCATCGCCGGGAAGGACATCGATATGCGGCGCAGCGCGGCCCTGCTCGCCTTCCGCCGGCGCGGCACTGAGCCGGAGGTTCTGATCGGGCACATGGGTGGCCCGTTCTGGTCCCGGAAGGACACCGCCGCCTGGTCGATCCCCAAGGGCGAGATCCAGGCCGACGAGGATCCGCTGCACGCGGCGCAGCGCGAGTTCACCGAGGAGATCGGGCTGCTGCCTCCCGATGGCGAAGTGATCGAGCTGGGCCAGTACCGGCAGTCCGGCGGCAAGGTGATCACGGCGTTCGCGATCGAGGGCGACATAGACCTGGACGAGTTCAGCAGCAACCTGTTCGACCTGGAGTGGCCTCCACGTTCAGGGCAGATCCAGCAGTTCCCCGAGCTGGACCGAGCCGCCTGGTTCGGCTTGGACGAGGCCGCCGGGAAACTGGTCCGGGGTCAGGTTCCGATCCTGGACCGGCTGCGCGAGAGCCTGGCCACGGTGACGAGCTGGCCCGAGATCTGATTCGTCAGAAACGGTTTCGCCGCCGCATTGACCAGGGCCGATCATCCGGGTCGAAAACCAGGCTGTGCAGCGGGTCAGCCCACAGGCGGGTGAGCCGGCTCACCTCGTCGGGCCGATGCCGGCGAATCTGGCCCGGTGGCCGGGGCCCGGGCCGCCCAGATCGATGCCAATCATCCAGCACGTTCGCGGTATCGCACCACAGCCCGAAAGCCGTCGCCGGATCGAGCATCTCGGGGTCGTCCACGGACCGGCCCAGGTGTTCGGCCCACAACCTGAGCCGCACCGTCCGGGCCAGCACCCGGGCGCCGTCACCGGTGGCCGACAGATCGGCCGGGGGGGGGGGGGGGGGGGGGGGGGGGGGCGGCCGGCCCGCCCGCGCCGCGGGCGGGGGGGGGGGGCGG
>CALMAR010000325.1:0-1542 GCA_937859855.1 uncultured Kineosporia sp. | reverse complement strand
CGCTGGTCGCGAGCCTGGTCGATCACCGCGCAGGTCAGCTCGCTGTCGTTGGTCCAGGATCGCCGGTTGAAGTTGTCCGACCCGCAGGTGAACCAGACGTCATCCACCACGCACACCTTGGCGTGGACATAGATCGGCACCCCGGCCGCGTTCTCGAGATCGAACGCGGCGAACCGGCCGGGCGCGGCCTGCTCCAGCAGCCGCAGCGCCCGCAACTGCCCGAGCCGGTTCGGCGGCCCGGAGATTCCAGTGTCCTGGTCGGGATACCGCGGCACCACCGCGATCACCCGCAGATCCGGCGAGCGATGCAGCGCATCGGCGATCCCGCGAGCCACCGCAGCCGACCAGAGGTACTGGTCCTCCACATAGATCAGTGAATGCGCCAGCCGGAAGGCTTTCTCGTAGGCGCGGGCCACGCTCCGCTCGCCGTCCGGCGCGAACGGGTACTTCGGACGGCGCCGGGCGTAGGTGCGCAGCACCTGGACCGAATGCTGCCCGGACGGCTCCGGATCGGGGAACGACTCGGGCAGCGGCGTGGTGTGCCGGGGCATGGCGGCCCGGCGCTGCATCAGCATCCGGTACGGGGTGCGGCGGTCGAGCGGGTGCGGGTCGTTCCAGCGTTCCACGAACGTGCGCAGCAGGTCCCCCACCGCTGGGCCGCGCACCTCCACCGCCGCGTCGTGCCAGGGCGCCCGGCCCTGGTAGCGCGGGTCCATCGGCGCCTGCTGCGGGTCGCCACGGTGCTGCGCGTCATCGCGCCGTCCGTAGCACAGGTCGATCCCACCGACGAAGGCGATGTCTCGCTCCGGCTCACCTTTGTGCTGGATCACGAACAGCTTCTGGTGGTGGGATCCGAACAGGTGGACCCGCTGGTCCAGCATCACCTCCCCGCCGGCCTGATTGACCTCGGTGCCCAGGTGCTGGTTCGCCTGGGCGCTGAACTGGAGCAGATCCGAGTGCGAGCGCCAGATCAGGCCGCGCACCTCGGCCCCCTTCCGGTCCAGCTCGGCCAGCAGGTGGCCGATCGTGGGACCGCCGTCGACCAGCACCTCGTCGTGATCTCCGCGCCAGTCGGTGAAGTAGACCCGGTCACCGGCCTCCAGTGAACGGAATTCGTCGTAGAGCCGCTGGAAGTAGGTGGCGCCGTGCACGATCAGGCGGACGTCGTTGCCAGAGATCCAGGCCTGTCCGTCGTTGCGCGGAATCCGGTCGATCTCGGTGGCCGGATTACCCCGCTCCCGCGGAGTCAGGAACCACCGGTGCGGCGCTGCATCGGCATCGTTCACGCCCGGCACGTTAGCCGAGGGCGCTGCGGTCAGGTCGGGGCGGGCTCGAGCAGACCGAAGTTACGCTGCTGAGATGCCGCTACCGCGCTCCGGTCACCGCATGCGGTCATGGGCGATCGGACTGATCCCGCTGATCGTCGTCGCGGCCGTCCTGGCGGTGGTGCTGATCCGTTCGCGGGACGGCGCGGGCGGGCCGGCCGACCAGAGCCGGCCGGGCCCGGTGCTGCGGGTGGCGGGCGTCGGCGGGTGCATCGTG
>CALMAR010000324.1:255-6778 GCA_937859855.1 uncultured Kineosporia sp. | reverse complement strand
CCGCACCTCGCCGCCGGACGGACCGGACGGCCAGGTCGGAGGTGCGGCTGCGATGGACGGGACGAGGGGACCGGTGCGCGAGCTGCCGGTGTGGTGGGCGGCGGCCTTGGCCGTCGTGGCGGGGTTGCTGGTGGCGGTCACCGTCGGGGGGTGGGCTGGGCCCGCGCTGTCGGTTCGCAGCAGCCGGCGGCGGCCCGGGCCGTGGCTGCGCTGACCCGCGACGACCCTCATGCGGGGAGGGTGCTGTCCGTCGTCCACCGGGACGATCCGGTCCCTGCCTGGACGCCGGCCCTGCTCATCCGCCCGGCCCCTGCCTGGCGCCATTCCTGGCTGCCGGTGGTCTCGTTCTGGCGGGTGACCGCTGACGTGATCGCGGCCGACACCACCCCGGTCGGGCACGGGTACAGGTACGGGCCGGAACTCCTCCGGGCATGGCGGACCCTCACCCCGGCCGGGTGACCAGGGCCGGCTACGCCTGGACACCGCCGGCCCGGAGGTAGTGCGCCCAGTAGCCCTGGACCGGTGCGTAGCGATCGGCCAGCGAGGCCAGCTCGTCGGCGTCGACGGGGTGGCCGTACACCGCCTCCGCGGCCCGCAGCAGCTCGGCGTCGCCGGGTGCCCGGTCCATCCGGCCCAGACCGCGGATCAGCACGAAATTGGCTGACCAGGGCCCGATCCCGGGCAGGGAGAGGAGGAACCGCTCGACCTCCTCGTAGGGCGCCGTGCGCAGGAACGACTCGTCGACCTCGGTCAGCAGGCGCAGGGTCCGGTGCAGGTAGGAGGCCTTGCGCTGGTTGCGGACGTGCTCGGCAAGCTCACCCTCGGGAACCCGGACCAGTTCGCCGAGCGAGGGGAACGGCTGGAGGTCGTGCCCGAATGCTCGCAGCGGAGGGTTCACCGAGGTCGCCAGCCGATGCTTGGACGCTTGGGCCACCGCCAGCGGGGTGCGCTGGGAGAGCACCGCCCAGACGATGTGCTCGACGGGCGTCGGGAACTTGACCTGGTGGTACCCGTGCAGGCGCCGCTCCACCGCGGCGAAGTAGGGGTCTGGCCGAACCGTCAGGGGTGACAGGTCGTCGCTCAGCGAGAGGTAGAAGCGGAGCCGGTCGGCGATCGACTCGCGCAACACGGCGCCCACCGGGTGCGGCGAGCTGACCTCGACCTCGACCCCGTCGCCACCGGCGCTGATCCGCGTGGCCAGGGTGTGCCCCGACATCCGCCAGGCCTTGACCAGCCGGCCCTCGTCGATGATCTGCTCGCCGCGGGTGGCGGGGAACCGGGCGAGGAAGTCCAGCGACTGCCGCCAGTCGAAGGGTCGGCTCGCGGTCAGGTGCAGGGTGGCCTCGTGCACGGAACTCATGATGCGACTCGCAGTGGTCGGTGGGGCGGTGGGTGGGGTGGCGGTGGGTGTCGTCATCGAACCTCCTTCGGCTGCCCAGGAGGCTAGGTCCGGCCACCGACAATGCCGGGCGAACCTGTCCACACCTTGACCTGCCGGCCGGCGCGAGGCACTATCGAACAGGTGTTCGAATAGTCGGAGGTGGCCTGATGTCGGGATCGGATGAGGAGCGGAAGCGACCAGCCGACTGGCGCGATCCGGGCGACGCGAATCAGGCGGCTCAGGAGGCCCGGCATGCCCGCAACGCCGAGCGGATCTCGGCGCTGTGTCAACGGCTGGAGCAGGCTCGCCGGGCCGAGTACGCCGGCCTGACCCGAGATCAGCTGCTGGATCTGTGGATAGACGCGGAGGAATTGATGAGCTGGGTGATGGCCAAGCGGCTGGAGGCCATGCACGAGCTGCAACGACGCCGGGCCGGCTGAGCCGGTACGGGGTTGACGGGGTCGACGGGGCCGACGGGGTCGACGGCTAGGCGTGTTAGACGGTCGAGCGGGGCAGGGGTCGACCGGGACGTCGACCCGGGTCGGGCTGCACCGGTGGGCGCTCGGGCGAGGCACTGCACGTCTGGTCGGTACGACGTCACCCGACGGCTTCCTCCACGCCAGCCGACCGAAAGTCAGTGTTCGCCGGGCGTTTGCCAGTTGTTCACTCCGCAGGGGGGCGGGTGTCCGTCGCCCCAGGTCACGCTGTCGCGCGGGTGAACCTGGGACGAACGGTCGGGAGAGGGCCCATGGACGGGAACACGATCTTGCTAGCGGTGGTCGTCGTCACGGCGCTGGCCTTCGACTTCACGAACGGCTTCCACGACACCGCGAATTCGATGGCCACCTCGATCGCCACCGGGGCGCTGCGGCCCAAGGCGGCCGTTGCGGTATCGGCGGTGCTGAACTTCGTCGGCGCCCTGCTGTCGCTGTCGGTGGCCGCGACCATCGCCAAGGGCATCGTGGATGCGAGTGCGATCACGCTGACCGTGGTGTTCGCCGGCCTGGTCGGCGGGATCACCTGGAACTTGCTGACCTGGTACCTCGGCATCCCGTCCAGCTCGTCGCATGCGCTGATCGGCGGCGTGGTCGGGGCCACCTTGATCGCCGCGGGAACGGGCGCGGTCCAGGGGCAGGGTTTGGTCTCGAAGGTGCTGATACCCGCCGCGCTGGCGCCCGTCGCGGCCGCCCTCGTGGCCACCATCGGCACGTTCAGCGCCTACTCGATCACGTCGCGCATCCGTGCGGGGACCCGCGATCGCGGTTTCCGGCTGGGCCAGCTGGGCTCGGCGTCGCTGATCTCGCTGGCGCACGGCACGAACGACGCGCAGAAGACGATGGGGATCATCACCCTGGCCCTGGTGGCCAACGGCACGATCGACAAGGACGCCGACGTCCCGCTGTGGGTGATCCTTTCCTGCGCGGCCGCGATCAGCTTCGGCACCTACATCGGCGGCTGGCGGATCATCCGAACCCTCGGCAAGGGCCTGACCGACATCGAGGCACCACAGGGCTTCTCGGCGGACTCGTCCTCGGCGGCGGTGATCCTCGCCTCGTCGCACTTCGGCTTCCCGCTGTCCACCACGCACGTGTGCACCGGCTCGGTGATCGGCTCCGGCATCGGTCGCCGGCTGGCCCAGGTGCGCTGGAACGTGGCCGGCCGGATGGTGCTGGCCTGGCTGGTGACTCTGCCCGCTGCGGGCCTGGTCGGGGCCCTGGCATGGGAGGGCGCGAACATCATCGGCGGGGCCGCCGGTGTGACGGTGGTGTTCATCGTCGGGCTTGCCCTGGCCGGGGCCCTGTTCATCGCCTCGCGCCGTTCGCCGGTGAACTCCGCCAACGTCAACGACGACTGGGATCCGGTGACGTCCGGCGAGCAGGTCCGGTCCGCGCTTCCGATCGGCTGAAGGGGTTCCGATGGACAAGTACATCGATCTCGCCGCGCTGGGCCAGGTGCTGCTGACCAGCGTCCTGGCCGGGGCCGGCCTGGTGGCGTGCTTCGCCCTGGGCGTCGTCGGCTGGTCCTCATGGGAGGTCCGGGCCGACGGCGACGGTGCGGCCTCGTCGTCCCCCGCCGGCCGTGCCGCAGGGCTCGTGCTCACCGTGGTCTGCTTCGCCATCGTGGTGGCGGGCGTCGCCTTCGGGATCTTCACCATCCTGAACAAGTCCTGACCGCCGCACCGGTCGATCGGCCGCTCGCAGGTGGTCTGCTCGCCCGGCGCGTACCCGAAGTGACATGCGAGGCAACGGTGCTCGAGCGGTGCCGGCCCGCTCCGGCGTCCCCGCATGCTCCGGTCCGGTCCGGCCTGTCCGGCCTGGAGCAGCCGACCCGGTGCTCGGTGATCATGCCCGGGACGCGGGAGGATGGTGTTGTGGTTCGGCGGCGCGGGGCGGGAGCGATCACGGCCGAGGTGGACGCCGGTCCGGCGGAGCTCGTGCCCGACCCCGACCGGGACGGCGGATGGACGCTGCTGGTCGGCGGGACGCCCCAGTCCCACGTCGACCTGGCCGACCCCACCCGGCTGGAGTTCGAGTACATCCGCTGGCTGGCGCACCTGGCCGGCGTCCTGCCGGAGCTGGGCAGCGTGCTGCACCTCGGCGGCGGTGCGTGGACCCTGGCCCGTTACCTCACCGCCGTCCGCCCCGGGACCCGGCAGCGGGTGATCGAGCTGGACGGCCGGCTGGTCGAGTTCGTCCGGGCGAACCTGCCGCCACCCCCGCGCTCCGGCATCAGGGTCAGGGTGGACGACGCCCGTGCGGCTCTCGCGTCCGCCCGTCCGGCAGGTGCGGACCTGGTGGTGCTGGACGCATTCACCGGCGCGCGGATACCGGCCCACCTCACCTCGGTGGAGTTCGTCCGGCTGGCCGCCGCGGCGCTGCGACCCGCGGGCTGCTTCGCCGCCAACCTGGCGGACGGGGCGCCGCTGCGCTGCAGCCGCTCGGTGACCGCGACGGTGGCCGCGGTCTTCCCGCACACCTGCCTCGTCGCGATGCCGGGAACGCTGCGCGGTCGCCGGTTCGGCAACCTGCTGGCGCTCGGCTCGCACCTGCCGCTCGACGTCCCCGCCCTGTCCAGAGTGCTTGCTGCCGAACCGTTCCCGGCTCGGATGGTGAGCGGGAGCGACGTCACCGCGTTCGTCGCAGGCGCGACCCCGATCACCGACGAGCTGGCCGCGCCGTCCCCGGTACCGCCGGCCGGGTGGCTGTCCGATCTGACCCGCTGAGGCCGGCCTGTCCGGATCGCGACGCGCCGGGATTGCATGAAAACAACTGGGCTGCAGCGCGTGTCGGACAGCGGCGAGCCCCTCCTGGACGAACCACACTTCTCGGGCGACGATGTGGAGGGCGGGACCGGTGACGGGCTCTGCAATCCGGCATCACCGGTCCCGCCAGCTTCAACGGGGCCTCGCACGCGCACCATTGCGAGAGCTGTCGCCCACAGTGCCCGGTCCCGTGACGCAGATCAACGGCTCATTCTGAGACCTCACGCTCCCCGCCGTTGGGCGTCAAGATGATCGCGACGTCGCTGCGTCATCCGTGCGCAGCAAGGGCTTCGGAGGTAGTGGGTGACCACAGCGTCGAGTACCACGATGGTGCGCCGCCAACTCGGACGGCGGTTGCGCCGGCTGCGCGAGGTCGCGGGCAAGACCGCGGCCGACGTCGCACAGGCCGGCGTGGCGTCCAAGGCGAAGCTGTCCAGGATCGAGAACGGCTGGTCAGTGGTGAAGATCGCCGATGTGCGCACCATGTGCTGGCTGTACGACGCCGACCCCGGCACCACCGACATGCTCGGCCGGCTGGCGGCGGGCACGGCGGGACCGGGGTGGTGGGAGGAGCACCCGGCCTGGTTGCCGGGCGGTGACCGGCTCTACTCCGGGCTGGAGGCGCAGGCCAGCCGGTTGTACTGCTACGAGCCGGAACTCGTGCCGTCGCTGCTGCAGACCTCGCAGTACCTGCGCGCGGTGGCCGCCGCCACGCCGGAGCCGGGCCACCTCGATCGGCAGGCGGCGGAGCTGGCGAACCGGGTCCGTTCGGGGTTCGAGCGGGCGGTACCGCTGCGGGTCTGCGCCGTGCTCGACGCCGCCGTCCTGAGCAGGCTGGTCGGGGGGCAGGACGTGATGACGGAGCAGGTCCGGAAGCTGCTGCAGCAGAACAGGCTGCCGCATGTCGAGATCAGGGTGCTGCCGTGGGCCGCGGGTGCGCATGCGGCGATGCGCGGCGGCTTCACCGTGCTGGAGTTCGACGCAGCGGACGACCCACCGCTCGCCTGCGTGGAAACCCTGGTGGGCACCCGCTACGCGGAGCAGGCGGCCGAGGTGGCCCTCTACCGCCGGGTGTTCGCCGCAGTGTGGAAGCAGTCGCTGGCGTTGCCGCAGTACCTGTCCGGGGGCCCGACGTCCCTGGCGATCGATCTGCGTGGGGGCGGGCTCAGCCAGGTGGTGTCACAGCACACGTAGCGCGGCCAGCACGGGCAGTTGCCCCTTGACCAGAGCCCGACCGGCGGCCTCCAGCCCGAGCCAGGCGATCCGGTCCAGCTCCGGGAACTCCTGCATCCGGCCCGAGCGCGGCGGCCACTGCATGCTGAACGTCCCGGGGGTGAACCCGCTCAGGTCCAGGTCCGCCGCCAGCGCGAACACCGTGACCAGCTTCCCACTGCCCTGGCGGAATCCGCCCAGCTCCCGCCACGGCCCGTCCGGCACCGGCAGCCCGGTCTCCTCCACGAACTCGCGGCGGGCGGCGTCGGCCGCCGACTCGGGTGGCACGTACTCGCCCTTCGGGATCGACCACGCGCCGTCGTCCTTGCGCGCCCAGAACGGCCCGCCCATGTGCCCGACCAGCACCTCGAGCTCGCCCTCGCCCGTCGTCCGGTGCAGCAGCAGCGCGGCGCTGGTGCGAGCCATGGCGCTCACGCTAGCGCCCGGGATCGCGACCAGCGGGTGACAACCGGCCGCCGGGACGATGAACTGGGGACCCGACGGTTCGCGGCAAGGAGGCCCCAGGCGTGGTGGAGACCTTCCCCGACACCTCTGCGCACGAGGAGCCCGGCGGCGCCGAGCAGCCGCCCGGCCGGCGGCTCTACCTCTCCACCGCCGGCACGGCCGTCGAGCGCGAGCTGCTCCGCGGCTGGGTCCGGGATCGAGCC
>CALMAR010000324.1:0-245 GCA_937859855.1 uncultured Kineosporia sp. | reverse complement strand
CGGGCAGACCTCCCCGATCGGCGGCACGTCGTCGAGATCGGCTCCGGTGGCGCCCTGGCGGACGTGCTGCGGGCGGCCTCGGACGACCCGCTGCTGGTGCCGGTCCGGGTGGTCTGGCTGCCGGCCGAGCGGCACGGGGAGCGGACAGCAGGCTGGGCCGACCTGCTGACCCTCCGGGACCCGCGGCGCCCGCGCACCCGCAGCCAGGCCCGGATCGCACGCCGGCACGCCGACCGGTTCCGGAT
>CALMAR010000323.1 GCA_937859855.1 uncultured Kineosporia sp. | reverse complement strand
GATCTGCACGGCGGTGGCGAAACCTTCGGCGTCACCGCTCCGGAGCACGTGCTCATTGGCAGCGGGCAGGAACCGGGACGGCGAGACGGCGTTCAGCAGCGCCTCCAGGGCGCCGCTGAGCAGGACGGCCCGCGCTCCGGCCGCACTGCCCTGGCCGGAGACATCCACCAGGGCGACCCCCAGTTGCCGGCCGGGTTCGCTGGCCGTGACCACGAAGTCGCCACAGAACCCGTCGCCGCGGGCCGCCCGCAGGTCGGTCTCCAGCCGCCACTGAACCGGAAGAACGGGGGGCTGATGCCGCCGCTGGATCCGTTCGCGCAGATCGAGCAGCATGGCATCCGCGGCCGCGGCTCCGCCGAGCGCTCCCACCACCTCGTCCCGGTCACGGTGCAGGGCCAGCCCGAGCACGATGCTGCCGAGCAGGACCAGTCCGATCGACAGCCCGCTGACCGCAGGCCGTCCGGCGAGGGTCAGCATCACGAGGACCACCGTGCCGACGCCGAGCATGTCCAGCAGGAGGAACAGCGGATGCATCATGGCCAGCCCGACCAGCACGAACAGGGCGCCAGTGACCCAGGGCAGGGCCTGCGGCGCGGAACCGGCCACCATCGCGAAGATGCTGGCGGCCAGGGCCAGAACCAGGACCGGTGACCCGGGGACGGCGCCGGTCCGCACGGCCCCGAACAGGTCGCCGCCCAAGCGGGCGATCCGGGCGTGCCGGGCTCGATCCGGGCCGGTCACTCGCGCGCCCGGCTCCTGAGCGGCGCGCTGATGGGGCAGGGCAATGGGGCCCGAGCGGGGTTCTGGGCCTGCGCCGTCCAAACTCACCACATTGGAACAATACCGCAGTGTGACCATTCGACCACGATACGTAAAGACAGGCGTGTCGGACCCGTACCGAATTGCACCGTACGGCGCACGCCCGGACGCTGGGCTGCGTACCGTCGGGATGCGGGCGCTCCGGTGCAGCCGCGAGCCGGGTGGAGGTTGGTGTGCTGGCTGATCGAGGAGCAGCGCTATCGTTGATGGCCGGCCGCTACCTGCTCGGCGCGGAGATCGGCCGGGGCGGCATGTCCGTGGTCTACCGCGGCTGGGACACCGTCCTTCAGCGCGAGGTCGCGGTGAAGATGCTGCGCGATCTGCTGCTCGACCCCGCGGCTCAGCGGCGGTTCGAGGCCGAGGGCCGTATTCTGGCCCGCCTGGATCACCCTGGCTTAGTGCCTGTGTACGACTCGGGTCTGCTGGACGATCGGCCGTTCCTGGTGTTCCAGCTCGTGGACGGCGAGACCCTCAGCCAGCGGCGGCGCCGCGGCCCGATGCCGGTGACCGAGACGCTGGCCATGGCCATCGAGCTGGCTGGTGTACTCGGCCACATCCACGCCCTCGGCATCGCGCATCGCGACGTCACGCCCGGCAACATCCTGATCGACGCTAAGAACCGTTTCCGGCTGGCCGACTTCGGCCTGGCCCGCTCAGCCGACAGCTCTCGGCACACCGCACCCGGGATGACGATCGGAACCGCCGCCTACATGTCGCCCGAGCAGGTCCGGGGGCAGGACCATGGTGCGCCCGGCGACATCTATGCGCTCGGGTTGATCATGATCGAGGCACTGACCGGTGAGGTCCTCTACCAGGGGGCGCCGGAGGCCACCGCCCTGGCCCGGCTGGTCACTCCGCCGGCCTCGCTGGTGCAGCTCCCTGGCCCGATCCATCACCTGGTGACGGCGATGACGGCCCAGTCGCCGCAGCATCGCCCCGCCGCCGCCGAGGTACTCGCCCAGCTGCGGGCACTCAGCGAACACCCCGAACTGGTCTCGATCGCCGCGCAGCCGGGAACCAGCCCGGCCACCCGGACAATGGAAGTGACCGAGCCGGCCCAGAACCAGGCCCTCGGCTCACAGCCGGTCGTGGCCATCACCAAGCCGTCAGGCCGCCCGGGTCGGCGGTGGCGATGGCTGCTGGCCGCGGCGGCGGTCCTGGTGCTGGTGCCAGCACTGGCGGCCGGACACCTGCTCGGCACCGGCAGGCCGCCAGCGGGCCAGGTCCAAGGCGGAGACCCGGCTCCCACTCCCAGCGCCGGTACATCGCCGGCCCGGTCAGCAACCGGTGCTGGCCCCGGATCAGCGGCGCCGCCCGGGCAGCTGGGCACGACCGCGGCCACCGCACCGTCCCCGGCCGTCATCCCGAGCACGACCGGAGCAGCAGCTGGCACCGACGACGCCGACGCCGGTAACGGCAAGCACAAGGGCAAGGGAAAGAACAAGGCGAAGAAGGGCGGCGCGGGCAAGGGGAACGACTGAGCCGGAACCCGGCCCGCGATCAGGAACCGGGTAGCGGCGGCAGATCCCCGGTCTTCTCGTAGTCCGCCAGCATGTCGATCCGCCGCTGATGGCGGGGGTCCTGGCTGAACGGCTCAGCCAGGTAGGTGTTGACGAACTGGGTGGCCTCCTCGGCCGTGTGCATCCGGGCCCCGACCGCGACCACGTTGGCGTCGTTGTGCTGCCGGGCCAGGGTGGCGGTCTGCAGGCTCCAGGCCAGCGCGCAGCGCACACCCTTCACCTTGTTGGCGGCGATCTGCTCGCCGTTGCCGGAGCCGCCGATCACCACACCCAGGCTGCCTGGGTCGCCTGCCACTGCCTCGGCCGTGCGCAGGCAGAACGGCGGATAGTCGTCCTCCGGGTGGTACTCGTGCGGACCGTGGTCGAAGATCTCGTGACCGGAGCCGGTCAGCTCTTCGATCAGGTGCTGCTTCAGCTCGAATCCGGCATGGTCAGAGCCCAGATGTACCCGCATGGGCACAGTGTGGCACTACCGGCGCCGGTTGACCGAGCGGTGCTCAGCCGAACTGCGGCCGCTCGGTCCGGGTGCGCTTGAGCTCGAAGAAATAGGGGAAGGACGCGAGTGCGACAGTGGCGTCCCAGAGCTTGCCTGCATCTTCCCCCCGCGGGATCCGGGTGATAACGGGCCCGAAGAACGCCGTGCCGTTGAACGACACCACCGGCGTCCCGACATCCTGCCCGACCTGGCTGATCCCCTCCTCGTGACTGGCCCGCAGCTGCTCGTCGTACTGGCCCGAATCCGCGTACTGGGCCAGCTCGGCGGGCAGGCCCACCTCGGCCAGCGCCTTGGAGACCACCACGCCGAAGTCCTTCTCCTCGCCCGGGTGGACCTGGGTGCCCATCGCGTCATACAGCGGCTTGACGTACTGCTCACCGTGCAGCTCTCGCGCGGCGATGATCACCCGGACCGGGCCCCAAGCCTTCTTCATGCTCTCGGCATAGTCCTCGGGCAGGTCCCGGCCCTCGTTCAGCACGGCCAGGCTCATAACGTGCCACTTGACCTCGATCTGCCGCACCTTCTCCACTTCCATGATCCAGCGGGAGGTGTCCCAGGCAAAAGGACACAGAGGGTCGATCCAGAAGTCGGCGACATCATGTTCGGGCATGGGATCAGTGCCTCTCATCCGGTGGCGAGCTCGGTGAACGTTGAACTTTGGGCTGCAACAACGTATGCCCGCCGAACCATCCCCGCCGCCCGGCCAGCTCCGGCCCGGCCGCGCTGGACACGCAAAGGCCGCTCGCTGATGAGAGGATCCCGCGGGAGACACACCTATGGGCGATCTAGGAGGATCCTGTGCCCGGCATCAACCTCACCCGCGACGAAGCCCGATCGCGAGCTGAGCTGCTCGACGTCCGCCACTACCGGATCGAGCTGGACCTGACCGCCGGTGACCAGGTCTTCACGTCGTCCACCGACGTGCGGTTCAGCTGCGGGCAGCCCGGCGCCTCGGCCTTCATCGACCTGATCGCCCCAGCGGTGCGCGAGGTGGTGCTGAACGGCCGCTCGCTCGACGTGGCCGAGGTGGTCAGTGAGGGCCGGATCGCGTTGCCCGGCCTGGCGGCGGACAACCAGTTGCGGGTGGTCGCCGACGCCGAATACATGCACACCGGTGAGGGTCTGCACCGCTTCGTGGATCCGGTGGACAACGAGGTCTATCTGTACAGCCAGTTCGAGGTGTCAGATGCGCGGCGGGTCTTCACCTGCTTCGACCAGCCCGATCTCAAGGCGCCGCACGAGTTCATCGTCACCGCGCCGTCTGGGTGGCAGATCGTCTCGGTCTCCCCCACGCCGGAGCCCGAGGATCTGGGCGAAGGCCGGTCCCGCTGGAGCTTCGAGCCGACGCCCCGGCTCAGCCCCTACGTGACCGCGCTGATCGCCGGGCCCTACGACGTCGTCCGGGACGAACTGGCCGTCCGGGACGGGCGCACCATCCCGCTGGGGGTGTTCTGCCGCCGATCACTGCGCGAGTACCTGGACGCCGGCAACATCATCGACATCACCCGGGCCGGGTTCGCCTGGTTCGAGCAGACCTTCGACTGCGACTACCCGTTCAGCAAGTACGACCAGCTGTTCGTGCCCGAGTTCAACGCCGGGGCGATGGAGAACGCGGGCGCCGTCACCATCACCGAGATCTACGTGTTCCGGTCCAAGGTGCCGCAGGCGCTGATCGAGCGCCGGGCGCTGACCATCCTGCACGAGCTGGCGCACATGTGGTTCGGGGATCTGGTCACCATGCGCTGGTGGGACGATCTGTGGCTGAACGAGTCGTTCGCCGAGTACGCCAGCACCCGCTGCCAGGCCGGCGCAACCCGGTGGACCAACGCCTGGACCACGTTCAGCAGCGCGGAGAAGTCCTGGGCCTACCGGCAGGACCAGCTGGCCACCACCCACCCGATCATGGCCGACATCCGCGATCTCGAGGACGTCGAGGTCAATTTCGACGGCATCACCTACGCCAAGGGTGCCTCGGTGCTCCGGCAGCTGGTGGCCTGGGTCGGCCAGGACGCCTTCGACGCCGGCTTGCGGCAGTACTTCCGCACCCACGCCTGGGGCAACACCACCCTGGCCGACCTGTTCGGGCATCTGGAGGAGGCCAGCGGACGCGACCTGGACGCCTGGGCGCGGGAATGGCTGCAGGAGGCCGGCGTCACCACCCTGCGTCCGGAGATCGACCAGGCGCAGGGCCAGGACGGCGTGATGGCTGCGGTGGCGATCCGGCAGGAGGCGCCGCCCGAGCATCCGGTGCTGCGTTCGCACCGGCTGGCCGTGGGGCTGTACTCGCTGCGCGACTCCGGGCAGGGGCCGAGGCTGGAGCGGACCCAGCGGGTCGAGCTGGACGTGGCCGGCGACCTGACCCAGGTGCCGGAGCTGTCCGGGGTGGCCCAGCCCGACCTGCTGCTGGTGAACGACGGCGACCTGGCCTACGCCAAGATCCGGCTGGATCCGGCCTCGCTGGCCACCGCGATGGAGTCGCTCAGCCTCTTCACCGAAAGCCTCCCCGCGGCCCTGGTCTGGGGCGCGGCCTGGGACATGACCCGCGACGCCGAGGTCGGCGCCCGTGACTTCTGCTCGCTGGTGCTCAGCCACATCGAGTCCGTGCGGGATCCGAGCGTGATGCAGACCCTGCTCCGGCAGCTGTCGGCCGCGCTGGAGTCGTATGTGGCGCCGGAGAACCGGAATGCGGCCACCGCGCTGGCGGCCGGGCAGCTGGCTCAGCTGATGAAGAACGCCGAACCCGGTTCGGACCGGCAGCTGCTGATGGCCCGGTTCTTCACTCTGCACGCCACCACCTCCGAGCAGTTCGACCTGCTGGCGGAGATCCTGGATGGAACCGGCACACCGGAGGGGCTGGCGCTGGACAAGGAGATGCGCTGGCACCTGCTCACCGCTCTGGTGGCCGGTGGACGAGCCGATGACGCGGCGATCGACGCCGAACTGGCCGGGGACGACACTGCCACCGGCCGGCTGCGCGCGGCCAGCGCCCGGGCGGCCCGGCCCGCAGCACAGGCC
>CALMAR010000322.1 GCA_937859855.1 uncultured Kineosporia sp. | reverse complement strand
GTTCGTGGTGAAGGACGACGGCCTGGCCGCGGGCAAGGGAGTGCTGGTCGGCTCGGAACGCGAGGCCGCCCTGGCCCACGCCGGCGACTGCCTGGACCGGCCGGGCGGCGCGGTCGTGATCGAGGAGTACCTGGATGGCCCGGAGGTCTCCCTGTTCTGCCTGACCGACGGGGTGACGGTGTTGCCGCTGGCCCCCGCGCAGGACTTCAAGCGGGTCTTCGATGCCGACCAGGGCCCGAACACCGGCGGGATGGGCGCCTATTCACCGTTGCCCTGGGCTCCAGCTGATCTGGCGGACGACGTCCTGACCCGGATCGCTCAGCCGGTGATCAACGAGATGCGGCGGCGGGGAACGCCTTTCAGTGGCGTGTTGTACTGCGGGCTGGCCCTGACCAGCGCCGGCCCCAAAGTGATCGAGTTCAACGCCCGCTTCGGTGATCCGGAGACCCAGGTCGTACTCCCCCGGCTGAGCACGCCATTGTCGTTGTTGCTCATGGCTTCTGCTTCCGGCTCGCTGGCCGGGATCGGTGCCCTGGAATGGCGCGATCAGGCGGTGGTCACCGTGGTGCTGGCGGCGTCGGGATACCCCGGGTCGCCGAGAACGGGCGATGTCATCGCCGGCTTGGACGACGCGGACGCCCAGCCCGGCGCCTGGGTGCTGCAGGCGGGGACCAAGCAGGATGGTGACCGGTTGGTCAGCGCAGGCGGGCGGGTGCTGTCGGTGGTGGGTACCGGCTCCGGCCTGGAGCAGGCGCGGGCCGCGGCCTACAACGCGCTGGACCGCATCACCCTGGATGGCGCGCACCACCGTAACGACATCGCCGCCACTGCCACTGCGGTGCCGGTGCATTCCGCCTGATCCGGCTGATTCCGGGCTGCCGTTCGCTCGCTGGCCGAGATACGCTCAGCGCACCGCCTGGGCGAGGATGGCCGGGCCGGGCTGCCATGGAGGGCGAAGTGAGGCGACGGAGTCTGGTCATCGCGCTGGGGCTGGCTGCAGCGGTGGCGCTGAATCCAGTTGCAGCGCAGGCATCCGCGGATCATCCGGGCCATTCAGCTCGGCACCGATCCGTGGTGGTCAGTTTGGGCGACAGCTACATCGCCGGTGAGGCGGGCCGCTGGAAGGGCAATTCGGCCGATCCCCTGCCCGGCCATGCAGGCACCGATCGCGCCTACGCCGATGGCACGGTGGATCCGGGCCGGATCTATGGCGCCACCGCCGGGCAGTGCGATCGCTCCGATGTCGCGCCGATCCGCAGCGCTCATCTGCCTTTCGCTCAGCCAATCAATCTGGCCTGCTCGGGCGCGCGGATCGTGAACGTGCTGCGGGCATCGTCCGGCGGGGCCAGCTTCCAGGGCGAGCCACCGCAGGACGATCAGCTGGCCGTGGTCGCCCGCAGCCACCGGGTACGCCTGATCGTGCTCTCGATCAGCGGCAACGACCTCGGCTTCGGATCGATCCTGCAGGCTTGCGTCGGCAGCTACCTGACCAATCTGGGCCCGTGCAATGCCGCTGTGCAGGCTCAGCTGACCGCCGCGCTTCCGGTTGTGCAGAGCGGGCTCGAGGCCGCGCTCGACGATGTGCGCGCGACCATGTCCCAGGCCGGCTACCGGCCCGGCAGCTATCACTTCATCCTGCAGTCCTATCCCAGCCCGCTGGCGCCCGGATCAGACTTTCGCTATGCGGGGCGGGCGCGGGCGACCGTCGGTGGCTGCCCGTTCTACGACGCCGACGCCGAATGGTTCGCGAACTCGCTGGTGCCGCAGATCACCACCATGGAGGCGAAAGCGGCGGCGGACCGAGGAGTGCAGTTCCTCGATCTGAAGCAGGCAGTAGCAGGTCATCAGCTCTGCAGTGCCGAGGCGAGCCAGTCCACCGGCACACCGGTGGCGTCCGGAGTGGAGTGGATCCGGTTCATCGACCTGGCCGGCCAGGGTTCGCCCAGCGAATCCCTGCACCCGAACTTCTACGGGCAGGCAGCGGTCGGCCGTTGCATCGCGCTGGCCGCCCGAGCCGGGCGGAACGCCTCCTGCGCGGCCGTAGCCGGCCGGGGCGTCTGGGCCGTGCACCTTCAGCGCTGACCGCCACAGCTTCGGCACAACCCCGCCTCGCCGCCCCGATCAGCCCTTCAGGGCCTCATTCGCCGAGTCCTGGGAAGGAGTTGCCTCGTCTCCCTGACCACCGCGAACACCCACTCCTGGTCGAACATCACGTCTTCCCAGGTGAAGCGCAATACCAGCCATCCGCCCCGGACGAGCTCGTCATAACGGCGGCAATCCTGGCCCAGCGCTTGGCGGCTGCCGTGAAACGCGAAGCTGTCGGCTTCGAGCGCGACACGGCTGACCGGATCACCCAGGTCGACCCGGGCCGAGAAGTCGCCTATCCGCACCTGATACTGCGGAACGAACTGAGTGATGCCGCCCTCCACCAGGACGGCCCGTAGACCGCTCTCGAACGGGTTCGCCGCTCGGCCGTCGGCGGCTTCGGCGACCCGGAGCACGGCGCGCCGCCCAGGGCCACGCCGGTTCAAGGCCGCGGCCATGAGTTCAGGTGGCTCGATCAAGCGCCGGCGCAGCGCAGAGTCGGCTATGGCCAGGCCCTCCGCAAAGGACAGGATTGCCGCGCAATCCAGCACCGTGCGCAACGGAGAGGTCACGCCGCCGTGATCATCTCGAGCCGGGACGTCGGCGTAATGAAGGATCAGTCCCTTGCTCACCAGGGGCCGAGCCCGGCGCGGAACCACAATCTCGGTGACCGGCTCCGAACTCAGCCGCTCGATCAGCCAGTGATCTGCCGCGGAGCGGTGGGATACCAGTCCGCGCAGGCTCGCGGCCGATTGACGCGCGGGGCTGATGCCGGGCAAGGAGTACATCCCGCGCCCGATCCGTTCGAGCGTGCCCAGCGCCAGCGCCTGGCGAACCGAGTGCCTGGTGCTGTGCCGGAGCAGGGCCCGCCAATCAGCGGTTCCCCCCAGGCGGCGGGCCACTTCGGCGGCCTCGTACTGCGGCACGAGCACACTGTGACCGGTTCCGGCTCAGCCTGGTTTGGTTATCCACAGGGCAGCGAAGCATGAGCGGTATCCACATACTCGATCTGGACGCCACAACTTCGGCACAACCGGGTTGTGAGGGCCAAATCGGCCGCAGGAGCCTGCTTTGCCGAGTCCTGTGCACGTCCGCCGGCCGGACGGCGCTAAAACTTGGTTGGCCCGGCTCCAGCCAGGTCCTGGATTGAGGCGCCGATGGGCAGGAAGTTGCCCAGCTGGCTGTAGTAGACGCCCCGGCCCCGCTTCGACACGATGCCGTCGTGGATCGGAAAGACCCGGCCCGGCTTGACCGCCCGGACGAAGTCGATGGTCTCTTTCAGCGCGGCCCACGGCGCGCTCAGCGGCGCCGCGAGGATGTCGACACCATCCGGACTGCTGGCGTAGGAGTCGCCCGGATGGAACAGGCTGGGTTCGCCGCCGGCCCGCAACAGCATGCCCACATTGCCGATCCGCGGGATCTCCCGATAGATCTCCGCGTGCTGGTTCCCGATCCCGGTCACCGTCAGTCCGCCCAGGCTGACGGTGTCACCTTCGGCCAGCGCACTGCTCTGCACTCCGGCCCCGGCCAGCACACTCATCGATGACGGCTCGCAAAAGATCCTGACGCCGGCATTCCCCGCCACCAGTTCGGGGATCCGCTTCGGGTCCAGGTGATCCGTGTGCTGATGGGTGATCAGGATGGCGTCGAGTCCGGTCTGCTGCTCCAGATCGGGCGTCAGGCCGCCGGGGTCGAGCAGGACCCGGGTCCCTCCGGCCTCGACCAGCAGGCACGAATGCCCGAGGTGAGTGACGATCATCCGCCAAACCTGGCACAGGGTGCCCGGCTCAGCCACTGCGCCGACGCAGCCGAAGCAGGCGAAGGGGCGTAAGCCAGGCCGCACAGACGTCACCTGTTCGCAACAGCTAGGGGTTAGCGTCGTGCGATGACGCCGGTCCAGCTCAGCGAGGGTGCGCCCAGCCCCCGTCTGGTGTTGCGCGGCGCCTGGTTCCCCGGCGACGTCGCGATCCGCGACGGCCGGATCGAAGCGGTCGGCGATGTGCCCGAGCAGCCCGCTGACCAGGTCATCCGGGTCGACGGCGACATCATCACGGCCGGGCTGATCAACACCCATCACCACCTCTATCAGTGGGCCACCCGGGGCCGGGCCGTGGACAGCACCCTGTTCGGCTGGCTGACCACGCTCTACCCGATCTGGGCCCGGCTCGACCCCGACGACGTCTACACCGCCGCCCTGGCCGGGATCAGCGAACTGGCCCTCTCCGGCTGTACCACCGCGGCCGATCACCACTATCTGGTGCCCCGCGGTGACGACAGCGTCTTCGACCGGCTGGCCGACGCCGCTCGCGCGGTGGGTACCCGGCTGCACCTGGCTCGCGGCTCGATGGATCTCGGTGAGTCCGACGGCGGGCTGCCCCCCGACAGCGTGGTCGAGGACACCAACAAGATCCTGGCCAGCACGGTCGACGTCTACGACCGGCTGCACGACGGCGAGCAGATCGTGGTCACGGTGGCGCCCTGCTCGCCGTTCACGGTCACCCCCCGGCTGATGGAGCAGTCCGCCATCGTGGCCCGTGAGCTGGGACTGCAGATGCACACCCATCTGGCCGAAACCCTCGACGAGGAAAGAGATACGCTGGCTCGATTCGGCGTCCGGCCGCTGGAACTGATGGAGCGCTTCGGCTGGATCGGCGAAGACGTCTGGTATGCGCACGGCATCCATTTCGACGACGCCGAGGTGGCCAAGCTGGGCGCCACCGGTACCGGCGTGGCGCACTGCCCGTCCAGCAATGCCCGGCTCGGTTCCGGCAGTTGCCGGGTCAGTGACCTCACCAGAGCCGGTGCGCCGGTTGGGCTGGGGGTGGACGGCGTGGCCAGCAACGAGGACGGCGGCCTCTTGACCGAGCTGCGGCAGGCGTTGTTCACGGCCCGGCAGCGCACCGGTGACCCTCAGGACATGGGTGTGCGTGACGTCCTCGGCCTGGCCACCGCCGGTGGTGCGAAGGTGCTGGGCCGCGATGACATCGGCGTGCTCGCCCCCGGGAAGCGGGCGGATATCGCGGTATGGCCGGGCGACGACGTCCAGGACATCCCGGATCCGCTGGCGGCGCTGGCGCTGGGCCCGCGCCGAACCGTGCGGCATCTACTGGTGCAGGGCCGGTTCGTGGTCCGTGACGGCGACCTGACCGGCGTGGATCTGGCCACCGCCCGGGCCGATCTGACCCGGATCTCCCGGCGGCTCGGGACCTGACCGCATGGACCTGAACACGATAAAAGAGGTGGTTCCACTCGCGAACCCGGGTGATTGGCGCCCGGGTGATGCCTGGCTGGCCGGGGGAACCTGGCTCTTCTCCCAGCCACAGCCGCAGCTGCGCCGGTTACTCGATCTGACCGGTCACAACTGGCCGAGCTTGACCGTCACCCCGGCCGGACTGGACATCGCGGCCACCTGCACCATCGCCGAGCTGTACGAGTTCGACCCACCAGCGGAATGGGCGGCCGGGCAGTTGTTCCGGCAGTGCTGCGAGGCGTTCCTGGCCAGCTTCAAGATCTGGAATGTGGCCACCGTGGGCGGCAATCTGTGCAACTCGCTGCCCGCTGGGCCGATGATCTCACTGACCGCGGCCCTGGATGGGCTCTGTCGGCTCATCGATCCCGGCGGCGCTCAAAGGCATTGCGCAGCCGAAGAGTTCGTCACCGGCGACGGTGTCAACGGGCTGCGCCCGGGCGAGTTGCTCCGCTCCATCCGGCTACCGGCTGAGGCGCTGGAGATGCCCGCGGCCTTCCGCCGGACGTCGCTGGGCGAACTGGGCCGCTCCGCCGCCCTGCTGATCGGCCGGCGCGATCCGGACGGCCTGCGCCTGATCGTGACCGCGTCCACCAAACGCCCGGTGGTACTGCGCTTCTCGGGCCTTCCTTCGGCGGAGGAACTCGAACTGGCGATCATGGCCGGGATCCCGTTCGAGCTGTACCACGACGACATCCACGGGCTGCCGCTCTGGCGCCAGCAGCTGACCCGGGTCTTCGCCGAAGAGATCCGCCAGGAGCTGTCGTGACCGGTTTCAGTCTGCGGATCAACGGCAAGCAGGCCACTGAACCTCCAGCGCCTGGCCAGTGCCTGCGCACCTATCTGCGTTCAGAGGGCTGGTTCGGGGTCAAGAAAGGCTGCGACGCAGGTGATTGTGGCGCCTGCACAGTGCATCTGGACGGGGCGCCGGTGCACAGTTGCGTCTACCCGGCCGTTCGGGCCAATGGGGCGGAGGTGACCACGGTCGAGGGAATGGCCGGGCCGGACGGCCTGCATCCGGTTCAGCAACGCTTTCTGGACGCGCAGGGTTTTCAGTGTGGGTTCTGCACGGCTGGCCTGATCATGACCACTGCCGCACTTAACCAGCAGCAACACGCTGATCTGCCCCGAGCGCTGAAGGGAAACCTGTGCCGGTGCACCGGATATCGGGCCATCGCGGACGCCGTCCACGGCCGGGTCAATGCGCAGGCCGGCGCCAACGCAGCGGTCGGACGCAATGTGCCCGCGCCAGCCGGGCTCGGCGTGGTGACCGGATCGGTGCAGTACACCCTCGACCACCAGCCCGAGGGCCTGCTGCACATCAAGTTGCTGCGCTCGAACGTGGCTCACGCCCGGATCCTCCGCCTGGACACCAGCGCGGCGCTGAGAGTTCCGGGCGTGATCGCCGTCCTCGACCATCGCAACGTCCCCCGCAGCCGGTTCTCCACCGCCCGGCACGAGCTGTGGCACGACGATCCCCGCGACACGATGATCTTCGACCCGGTGGTCCGGTTCGTCGGCCAGCGAGTCGCGGGGGGGGGGGGGGGGGGGGGGGGGCCCCCGCGCCCGCCGGGGGCGGGGGGGGGGCGG
>CALMAR010000321.1 GCA_937859855.1 uncultured Kineosporia sp. | reverse complement strand
CGCGCTGCTCGTGCGGCTGCGGGGGAAGGAAAGACCCTCGGGCAGGTTGACCACCACCGAGCGGTCCGCGTCCACCGCTGGCAGCAGCAGGTTGAGCCGCACCTCCGCGCGCGGGGCGCTGAACGGCCGCCGCCGGGACAGCAGCCGCCGGGCGGCCAGGTCGAGGGTGAACACGCTGGTCTCCGCCTCGGGTTCGACCGAAATCACCACCAGCGTGGACGGGCTGCTGACGGCGTGCAGAACCCGGGCCGCCCGGCGGATCAGCAGAGTGGACCGGCCGGGTCCAGCCGGATCACTGATCCGCCGGTTAACCGCGTCCATCAGGGCGGCCAGCAGCGAACGCGCCTCTTGGATCCGGCCCCGGCGGTACCCGTCGTCGATGTGGGTGCCGGGCCAGGACTCGCTGGCATGGTCGCTGCCCTGTCGCAGAACCCGGTAGATCGCGGCGCTGAGCAGCAGTCGCTGTTCGCGGCCCAGCTGCCGGACGCCGATCGAGCTGCCCATCGCCGCTGGGGTGATGTTGAGAATGATCTCGGCCATCGCGGCCGCGATCCAGCGCCGGGCCTCAGACTGCGGCAGCGGCGGCAGCAGGGTGCCGGTACTGTCCCGGATCAGGGGCGTCGGGGCGACCTGCGGGATCGGCCGCCGGGCCGGATCGGTGGCTCCCCTGCCGGCAGCCGGGGGAGCCGGGGGAGCCGGGGGAGCCAGCACCAGCAGCGGCAACCAGACCCGCTCGATCCGGTTCCGGAACGCCTCGTGGGTGATCCGGCCCAGGTCGACGTGAACCTGGATCCGGGTAGCGACTGAGTCGGAGGCCTGCAGGGTGACCATCTCCCGGGTGGCCCGGCTCCACTCGTCGTTGGCGATCAGGTAGAGCAGCTCCCGGCCCAGCCGGGAGTCCTGGTCGAACTGGGCCTCCTGGCTGTAGAACTCGTCGATCCCGACCAGGTCGATGGCGTGGCGCAGGTCGCTGGTCAGCTGGTGAGCCAGCGCCAGCCGGGCCGAAGGGCCCCGGCCGTGGTCCGGCTCGTTCAGCTTGGCCGCCCTCATCGCCGGACGCTCATCACAAGACCCCCGAAATGTGGCTTTCCTGGTCTGGTCCTATCCAAGCATCGCAACGCGGCCCGGACGACGCCCCGCCCACACCGGGCATGAGCGCCAGTGGCCCGGATCCCAGCCGGGCGCCGGTTACCTGAAGGCGAGGCGCTGGGGACCGGCCACCCATACACGAAAGCTGTGCAAAGTATTTATGCATGAGTATTGTGCATTGATGAGCGACTACACCGGCATCAGCCTGGATGCCCGCGCGATCAAGGTCCTGGCCCATCCGCTGCGATCGCGGCTGCTGTCCCGGCTACGGACCGCGGGTCCGGCCACGGCGACGGATCTGGCGGCGTCGCTGGGCACCAACACCGGCGCGACCAGCTACCACCTGCGCAAGCTGGAGTCGGTCGGCCTGGTCACCGACACCGGTGAGGGAGAGGGCAAGCGACGGCTCTGGCGGCCCTCCACCGAGTATCACTCCTGGCGGAACTCCGCGTTCCGTGACGACGAGGACACCGCGACCGCTCTGGACTGGCTGCAGCGCGACTACATCCGCCAGCAGGCCCAGAAGCAGGAACGCTGGCTCGACGCCGCACCCGGCTGGCCGGACGAGTGGATCGACGTGCTCGGCCTGAACGACACCTTCGTGATCGTCACCCCCGAACAGATGGGCGAGCTGAAAGCACGGCTGGACGAGCTGCTGGCCGTCTACCGCACCATCGGCAACGGCGACCCACGGGCCCGCCGGATCTCCGTCTACACCCATGCCCGGCCGATCGACCCGGAGGCGCCGCCCGAGTCCGGCCCGGCCGGGCCGGAATGATGGGCGGCCCGGGGACCGAGGCCACCGCGCGGCGGACCCTGCTGTTGCTGACCGGCACCCGCTGGCTCCCGGTCGGACTGGTGATCGGGCTGGGGACGCTGCTGATGTTGCAGCGCGGACTGAGCGTCGGCCAGGCCGGGACAGCCATCGCCGTCCAGGGTTTCGTCGTGCTGGCCCTGGAACTGCCCACCGGCGGGCTCGCCGACGCGCTGGGCCGCCGGGTCGTCCTGATCCTGGCCGCAGCGCTGGCCATCATCGCCGCCGCCCTGTTCCTGATCGCGCACAGCTTCGGCTTCTTCATCCTGGCCTGGGCGGTCCAGGGGGTGTTCCGGGCGCTCGATTCGGGCCCGCTCGAGGCCTGGTACGTGGACATCGCGCACTCCGGCGCTCCGGGCGCAGCCGGCGTCAACGTGGAGCGAGTGCTGGCGCGCGCCGGGACCGTGCTCGGCCTGGCCATCGCCAGCGGAGCTCTGATCTCCGGGATGCTGGTGGCCTGGGCACCCCTCCCGGCGTCGAGCCCGCTGCTGCTGCCGTTCGGCGTGGCGATCGTCATCGATGTTGTGCATCTGGCTCTGGTCACGGCTCTGGTCCGGGAGTTTCGCCCGCAGATCCGTCCGGCCCCGGAACGACGCTGGCGCCTGTTCGCCCGGTCGTTGCGGGACACCCCCCGCACCGTGGCCGCCGGGGTCCGGCTGCTCGGCACGGCCCCGGTACTGCGCGGCCTGGTGCTGGTCGAGGTGTTCTGGAGTGTGGCCATGATCGCTTTCGAGACCCTGAATTCGGTCCGGCTGGCCGAACTGGCCGGTGGCACCGAGCGGGCCGGCGCGCTGATCGGCCCGGTGTCGGCTGTGTCCTGGGCCCTGTTCGCGGCTGGTGCCAGCCTGGCCGGTGTGACCAGTCACCGGCTCGGCGTCGCCTGGACCGCGCTGCTGGCCCGGGTGCTGAACGGTGCCTTCGTGGTCGGCATGGGCTTGGCCACCGGTCCGGCCGGACTGGTCGCCGCCTTCCTGGCCAGCTACACCATGCACGGAGCGGGCGGCCCGATGCACAGCGCGCTGCTGCACCGCCAGGCCGGGCCGCAGAACCGGGCGACCGTGCTGTCGATCGACTCGATGGTCTCCGGCGGCGCGGCGAGCCTCGCCCTGCTGGTGCTCGGCGCGCTGGCCGGGCGCACCTCGACGGCCACGGCGATCCTGGTGGCAGGCGGGTTCAGCATGCTCGGCGCGGTGTTCTACCTGCCCGCTCGCCGCCAGGAACTGGTCGCAGGACCGCAGCCACGGCTCGCCGTCCACTCGCGGCTGTAATCGCCAGGCGATCGCCAGGGAAGGGCAGGTAATCGCCAGGCGATCACCAGGGGATCGTCAGCTGCGAGACGGCGCCGGGCCGTAGCGGGCCAGCACGAAGGTCTCGAACAACCCGACCAAGGTGTACAGCACGATCGAGACCGCGGTCAGCACCGCGATCAGAGCCCAGATCTCGGTGTACTTGAACTGCACCGGATCGCGGGCGATCTGCCCGCCGATGCCCTGACCGGTGGCCAGCCACTCAGCGACCAGAGAGCCGATCAGCGCGCCCGGCACCGAGATCCTGGCCGCCGCAAACATGGCCGGCAGCGCAGTGGGGAACGCCACCTTCCGCAGCACGGTGGCATCGGTACCGCCATAGGCGACCACCAGGTCCCGGGTCTGGGCACCCACCGATCGCAGCCCGAACACGATCGTGACCAGAGCCGGGAAGAAGACCACGATCCCCGCGATGATCGCCACGCCCTTCACCCCCCGCCCGGCGATCAGCACGATGATCGGCGTCATCGCCACCAGCGGAACGGAGCGCAGCAGCATGGCGATCGGCATCAGCGCCTGCTCCACGCTGCGGAACAGCACGAACGCCGATGCCACCACGATCGCTGCGGCCATTCCACCGAGGAATCCGTATCCGGCGTCCCGCAGGGTCACGCCCATCAGGCTCTTGATCACGCCCCGGTTCTTGGCCGCGTCCGGGTCGGTGAAGACGAAGCCGAAGACCTGTCCGGGGGTCTTGGCCAGCAGCGGGTTGTCCACCAGCTTGGCAAAGATCTCCCAGACCACCACCGCCAGCACGACCGAGACCAGTAGCGGTGAGAACGCCCGCCACAGGTAGCGGCCGTAGACCGAGGTCCGGGACGGCGCGGTGACCGCGTCACCGGCGGCGACCACAGCGGCGCCGGTCACCGCGGTCACTGGCCGGCCTGACGTCCGGACGACCAGGGCGTGATGAAGCGGCCGATCAGTGCGAACAACGCGTACCCGATTCCGGCCAGCCCGCCGGTGACCAGGGCCAGCGCCCAGGCCCTGGGCACGTTGTTCTGCTGCTGGGCCACGGTCAGCGCCACTCCGAGCCCGTTGTCCAGCCCGCCCAGGTACTCACCGATGATGGCGCCCAGCATCGCCGCCGGAGCGGCGATCTTCAGCGACGAGATGATGCTCGGCAGCGCAGCGATCACCCGGACCTTGACCAGCTGCTGCCAGCGGCCCCCGCCGTAGGCCTGGACCAGGTCCAGGCTGGTGATATCGGCCGCCTTGAGCCCGAGCAGCGACCCGATCAGGGTGGTGAAGAACACCGCCAGGGCGGCCAGGAAGATGGTCGGGATCCGGCCGCCGAAGATCACCAGCAGCAGCGGCCCGATCGCGGTCAGCGGCATGCAGTAGCTGATCACCGCCAGCTGGGTGGCCACCGGCTCCAGGATCGGGATCAGCAGCACCAGCGCAGCGATCGCCAGCGCGGCGCCGTTGCCCCAGAGAAAGCCCTCAGCGGCGTACCGGAGGGTGACGCTGGCGTTGCCCCAGAAGAAGCTCCAGCCGTCCCGGGGGAACTGGGCGACCACCGCCCAGGGCGTGGGCACCGCCTTGCTGGTACTGAAGAACAGCACGGCGATCAGCCACCAGAGCGCGACCACCACCGCGGTTCCAGCCACCCCGCCCAGCCAGGCCGGGCGCCCTCGCAACAGCCGGGACGCCGGGCCGTCCGGAGCCGGCGCGCCCGGTGCCGGTACACCGCCCGAGCCGGGTTCGACCTGCGCGGTGGTCGTCACGATCGGGCGCCCATCAGTGCCCGCCCATGGCCGCGCCGCCCTTGCCGAACAACAGGTCGGAGAGATGGTCGTGATAGGCGTGGAACTCCGGCGTCCGCTGCATCTCCGGGATCCGGGGCCGGGGCAGGCCGATGTCGACCACCTCGACGATCCGGCCCGGCCTCGGACTCATCACGGCCACCGTGTCAGACAGGAAGATCGCCTCACCGATGCCGTGGGTGACCATCAGCGTGGTGGCCGGCTTCTCCGTCCAGATCCGCAGCAGCTCCAGGTTGAGCCGCTGCCGGGTCATGTCGTCCAGAGCGCCGAACGGCTCGTCCAGGAGCAGCACCGACGGCTTGACCACCAGGGAGCGGGCGATCGAGACCCGCTGCCGCATCCCGCCGGACAGCTGAGCAGGCTTGGCCTTCTCGAACCCGGACAGCCCGACGAGTTCGATCAGCCCCTCGATCTGTCCGGGTTCAGGCGTGATCCCGGAGATCTCCAGGGGCAGCTTGATGTTGGACTGCACGCTGCGCCACGGGAGCAGGGCCGAATCCTGGAAGGCGATCCCCAGTTCGTGATGACTGCGCAGCTCGAGCGGGGTCTCGCCGTTCACCCGGGCCTGCCCGCTGCTCGGCGTCTCCAGGCCGGCCAGGATCCGCAGGATGGTGGACTTGCCGCAGCCCGAGGGCCCCAGCAACGACAGGAACGAGCCCTGATCGGTGGTCAGGCTGGCGTCCTGCAGGGCAACGACTGATCGCCGGCCGAGCGAAAACTGCTTGGACAGCCCGGTCAGCTGGATGCCGGTGCCCGCGCCGCCAGTGCTCGACGGCGTCCGGCCGGCTCCTTGGTCCGGCGCCTGGTCAGAGGTGATACTGAACGGCTCCGCGGTCACGGCGACCTCCTGTCGGCCCGGCAACCTGTCAATCGCTGTCAACACTTCTCACTGCTGTCGCTACCAACCAGTGTGCGGTATCAGCCCTTCAGCGCGGCGTTCTCGCTGTAGACCTCCTTGAGCAGGCTCAGATCGAAGATCTTGTCGGCGCTGATGGTGACGCCGGACTTGGCCAGCGCGTCGATGTTGTCCTGAACCAGGCTGTCGGTCATGGTGAACAGGCCGTTGGTACCGGTGTCAGCGGTCTGCACCAGTTTCTGCTGGGCGGTCGCCTCCTTGGTCTGCTCCTCGACCTTCAGCTTCTGATCCTTGCCGTACGTGTTGACCGCGATTCCAGCGCTGGCCGCCGGGTCCTTCAGCGCGTCCGTCCAGCCCTGGATCTCCGCCTTCAGGAACGCCTTCAGCTTGTCCCGGTTGTCGTCGATCTCCTTCTGCAGCACCGTGAAGGTCTCCGCCACCAGCGGCAGCCCGTTGTCGGCGAAGCTGACCGTGACCACGTCGTTGCCCTCCTCGCTCAGCGTGATGGGCTCGTTGGTCAGGTAGGAGACGAAGCCCTCGACGTCGCCGGTGGTCAGCACGGTCGGGTCGAACTGCACCGGAACCACGGTGAGGCTCTTGGGGTCGATGTTGTTGGCCTTGAGGAAGCCGTTGAAGATCTCGGTGTTGGGAGCCTGGACGCCGATCTTCTTGCCCACCATGTCCTGCGGGGAGGCGATGTTCACCTTCTTCAGGGAGGTGATGCAGAACGGGTTCTTCTGGAACGTCGCGCCAATGATCTTCAAGGGGGCGCCCGCATTGATGGCCGCGGCGGTGGTCGGCGGGGCGGACAGCCCGACCAGCGCCTTCCCTCCGGCTACCACGGACTCGGCTGAGGTGGGACCGGCGATCAGGTTGACGCTGGAGAACCCGGCCGCCTTGTAGTAACCCTTCGAATCCGCGTAGTACTCGCCGCTGAACTCGATGTTCTTGATCCAGGAGAGCTGGATGGCGAGTGCGCCGTAATCCTTACTACCGCCACTGCCGCCCGAGGAACTGGTCTTGGAGTCGTCGTCGCTGCCGCAGGCAGCCAGCAGGGGGATGCCCGCGACAGCCAGCGCTCCGGCCCTGAGCAGGCCCCGGCGCCCGAGCACCGGGTTCATCGTGGGGTTCACGGCGAGCGACGAAGCGGCGCGAGGCCGGCGGGACACGGTCATGAGGCTCCGTTCGGATGCACCGGTCGGGTGCGCGGGCATGAGGCGGTGCGGCTGGTGCGCTGGCGGCGGACAGTCTGATACCGGGCGAACCTCTGGATCTCAGCGAGGCTAGGGAGATCCTGTTGCCGCTGCGTTTCCTGACGTTCCGCCGCGGTTACCGGGCTCGCCACCCGCGTGGACTTTGGATGAAGCGCGGTGATTCGCGAGGTTAGACCCTTTTCACTGGCGTGCGCGGGCGGCTGGTACAGCCCACCTACAATTGTCAGGTGGCGATTCAATCCATCCGGCTGTTCGGTGATCCGATCTTGCGCACCCCAGCCGTGCCGGTGGTGGATTTCGACAAGCAGTTGCGCACCCTGGTGAAGGACCTCGAGGACACCATGCTGGACGCGCCGGGGGCGGGCCTGGCCGCACCTCAGCTCGGGGTCGGGCTGCGGGTGTTCACCTACTTCGTGGATGACGTACTCGGGCACCTGGTTAACCCTGAACTGGAGCTGTCCGGGGAGACCCAGGACGGCGAAGAGGGCTGCCTGTCCATCCCCGACCTGAGCTTCGACTGCGTCCGGGCACTGCGGGTCCGGGCCAGGGGCTTCGACATGTACGGCGAGCCGGTGGTGATCGAGGGCAGCGACCTGCTGGCCCGCTGCATCCAGCACGAGACCGATCACCTGGACGGCATCCTGTTCGTCGACCGGCTCGACCGGGGCACCCGCAAACTGGCGCTGAAGGCGATCCGGGAAGCCGACTGGGCCGGGCAGCCGGCTCCCCAGGTCCGGGTCAGCCCGCACGCCACCTTCGGCCGAGCCCTGTAGACCGGCCGCCTGCTGTGCGCCTGGTCGTCGCCGGGACCCCCGAGGTCGCGGTCCCAGCCCTGAACGCCCTGGCCGCGTCGTCCCATCAGGGGGTGGCGGGGCTGACCCGCCCGGACGCGCAGTCCGGGCGGGGACGGCGGATCCAGCGCTCAGCCGTGGCGGCCTGGGCCGATCAGCACGGCGTCCCGGTGCTCCAACCGGCCCGTCTGGGGGAGCCGCCGTTCCTGGAGATGCTGGCCGGACTGGCCCCAGACTGCTGCCCGGTGATCGCTTACGGGGCGCTGATTCCCCGGGCGGCACTGAGCGTTCCCCGCCTGGGCTGGATCAACCTGCACTTCTCCCTGCTGCCGGCCTGGCGCGGAGCCGCCCCGGTGCAGCACGCGATCATCGCCGGGGACGACATCACCGGCGCCAGCACCTTCCTGATCGAGGAGGGACTGGACACTGGTCCGGTCTACGGCACGCTGACCGAGCCGATCCATCCCGGCGACACCGCGGGCACGCTGCTGGCCAGGCTGGCCACGGCCGGAGCGTCGTTGCTGACCGCGACCATGGACGGCGTCGAGCAGGGCGCGCTGGTCCCGGTCCCGCAGCCGGGCGACGGTGTGTCGCTGGCCCCCAAGGTGACCGTCGAGATGGCCGAACTGGACTGGCGCGCTCCGGCCCAGGCGATCGACCGGCTGATCCGTGGCTGCACGCCAGCGCCGGGGGCGTGGACCTGGTTCCGGGGCGAACGGCTGGGCCTGGGCCCGGTGCGAGTGGATCGGGCTCTGCTCGGTTCCCTGGACTCCCCGGCGCAGCAGCAGCCGCAGCCGCAGCAGCCGCGGCAGCCGGACCGGCTGGCGCCTGGTGAACTGCGGGCCCGCAAGCGGGCAGTGCTGGCCGGTACCGCGGACGCTCCGGTCGAACTGGGGCTGGCCCGCCCGCCCGGCAAACGCGAGATGCCCGCGGCGGACTGGGCCCGTGGGGTGCGGCTGGCCGCCGGGGAGCGCCTGGGGGTGCCCGTGATCGCGCGGTGAGGCCGCGGGTCAGCCCGCCGGTGAGCTGGCCGACGGCCTCCATCTTCTGCGACTGGCGCAGCGC
>CALMAR010000320.1 GCA_937859855.1 uncultured Kineosporia sp. | reverse complement strand
GCGCTGGCCCGGGCAGCCTCCATCACCCGGCCGAGGTCGCCCGGCAGGCCGCGCTGGAGCGATTTCCAGCCGGGAGCCCGCTGGGCCAGGATCCCCGCCTGTAGATCAGGAACGGTCATTGGATCACCAGAACACGAGTCGCCGAGATCGCAACCGCAGATCGAGGACCGTGGCCCAACCTGGAGTTCCGATGGCCGCCGGCCACCAGTTCTGTCGACGGGGACTAGGGTGGCGCAGAACGAGAGGAGCCGAGATGTCGCTGAACGGAAAGAAGATCGCCTTCCTGGTCGCGCCGGAGGGCGTGGAGCAGGTCGAACTGACGCAGCCGTGGTCGGCAGTGGAGCAGGCCGGCGGCCACCCGGTGCTGGTGGTGGCCGGTGACGCCAGCCAGGTTCAGGCCTTCAACCATCTGGACAAGGGCGACACGTTCGAGGCCGACCTGCCGGTGTCGCGGGCGGGAGTCGAGGACTATGACGGCCTGGTGCTGCCCGGAGGAGTGGCCAACCCGGACGCGCTGCGGATGGATTCCGAGGCGGTCGAATTCGCCAAGGCCTTCGTGCAGACCGGCAAGCCGGTCGCGGTGATCTGCCATGGGCCCTGGACGCTGGTCGAGGCGGGTGTGGTCACCGGCCGGACCCTGACCTCGTGGCCCAGCGTGGCCACCGACCTGAAGAACGCCGGCGCGCACTGGGTGGATCAGGAGGTCGTGGTCGACACCAACGGGCCGGGTCCCTTGATCAGCAGCCGGAAGCCCGACGATCTGCCCGCCTTCAACAAGGCGATCAGCGACAACTTCTGATCTTCACTGACCGGCCTGCATGATGGCCGGATGACCCCAGACGTTCTGTTCGCGCTGGACCCTCTGCTGGCTCAGGACGAGCGGGACATCGCGGCCACGGTCGCCTCCATGCTGGCCGAGGTGGTCCGGCCCAACATCGCCCAGTGGTATCTCAGTGGCGCCTTGCCCGCGCGCGAACTGGCCAAGCAGTTCGGCTCGCTCGGGCTGCTCGGCATGCATCTGGAGGGGTATGGCTGCGCCGGGCTGAGCGCGACCATGTACGGGCTGGCCTGTCGTGAACTGGAGGCCGCCGACAGCGGTATCCGCAGCCTGGTGTCGGTCCAGGGCAGCCTGGCGATGTTCGCCATCCACCAATACGGCAGTGAGAACCAGAAGCAGGAATGGCTGCCGCGGATGGCCGCTGGCGAGGCACTGGGCTGTTTCGGGCTGACCGAGCCTGAGGCCGGGTCCGATCCGTCGTCGATGCGCACCCGGGCCCGCCGGGACGGCGGCGGCCCAGCCGCGGACTGGATCCTGAGCGGCTCCAAGATGTGGATCACCAATGCGCCCATCGCGGATGTCGCGGTGATCTGGGCCGGCACCGGCGACGGTGTGCGGGGTTTCGTCGTCCCCGCCTCGGCCGCCGGGTTCAGTGCTCACGAGATGGGCGGCAAGCTGTCGCTGCGGGCGTCGTGCACCGGCGAGATCGCGCTGGACGGCGTCCGGCTCCCGCACGACGCCGTGCTGCCCGGGGCCGCCGGACTGAAGGCGCCGCTGTCCTGCCTGACCGAGGCCAGGTTCGGCATCATCTGGGGCGCGACCGGGGCGATCCGGGACAGCCTGCAGGTGGCCCTGGACTACGCCGCCAGCCGCACCCAGTTCGGCCGGCCGATCTCGGCCTTCCAGCTCACCCAGGCCAAGTTCGCCGACGCCGCCACGGCCTACGCCAAGGCGGTGCTCTACGCGCTGCACCTGAGCCGGATCAAGGACGGCGGGTATGCCGGGGCGAGGGTCAGCCCGGAGATGGTCAGCGCGGGCAAGCTGGACAACGTGCGGACGGCGCTGTCGGTGGCCCGGAGCATGCGCACGATCCTGGGCGGGGCCGGCATCACCGCCGGCTACTCCCCGCTGCGGCACGCGGTGAACCTGGAGACGGTGCTCACCTACGAGGGCACCTCCGAGGTGCACCAGCTGATCATCGGCAAGGCCCTGACCGGCCAGGACGCCTTCAGCTGAAGTCCGGCGGCAGCTTCAGCCCGGAGGCGACGTGGCCAGGAAACCGGTGTGAGGGACGCCGCGGGCCCGATGGCGGGTCGTGTCGATCCGGTGCACCGACCATGGCCGGTGCGGGGCCGCGGACTGCACGCGGCGCACGATCGGGCCCGGCCGGGCACCGGCGAACTCGATCACGTACACGGCCGAACCGCTGGGCAGCGTCCCCACCGCGTCGGGCAACCGGGCGTCGCAGCGACTGACCCAGGCAGCGGAGACATGCAGCTCGGCGATCACCAGGCAGGGCCGCCCCGGTGGACGATGGTCCCGGATCGTGGCCGCGGCCTGCTCCGTGGGCGCGAGCTCGGCCGAGATGTGAGCCAAGGTGTGAAAGGTGTACGCGCTGGTCAGCGCGGTGACGGTGAGGGCGGCCACGGCCGTGCCGGCCATCACCAGCGTGGACCGGCGCCCGGCCCATCGGGCGATGGCATCCACGCCGATGACGGTCAGGGCGAGCACGGTGAAGAAGATGTACCGGGTCTCGCCGTGAGTCAGAAGCCCGAGGATGAGCACCTGGATCACCCCGGCCAGGCCGAGGAACACGTGTTCCCGGTTGGCCGGCCGGCCCCGCAACAGCCGGCCGGCGCCGGCCGCCATCGCTCCCACTCCGGCTGCCATGGCCACTGCGCCGACCGGACCGGCCAGCAACAACGGGAACGACCGCGCGTAGAACACCAGCCCTTCGCCGAAGTAGATCTTGTATGGCGTGGCCTGGGCCCGGGTGATGACGCCGATCCACGACCCGGACACCCGGTCGCTGTAGATCGCCAGCGGGATCAGGCATGCGGCCCCGGTGAGCGCCGCGGCAGCCACCGGGCGCCAGGCGCGCAGCCATGGGCCCGGGCCCCAGCTGATCAGCGCAGCGATCGCGATGCTGGCCAGGCCGGCACCGGCCCCCAGGCGGACCAGCAGGGTGAGCGTGGCTGTGACCGCTGCCGCGCAGAGCAGCCAGTCCCCACCGGGACGGCGCGATCGCAGTACCAGGTAGGCGGTCAGCAACAGCAGACCGGACGAGGAGATGTCGTCCAGGAATTCGGGCAGCCGCCGCAGGAACGTCGCGCCGCTGATCACGACCAGGACGGCGACGACGGCCCGGCGCGGGGTGCTGATCCGGGCGCAGACGCCGTACACGATCGCCACGGTCAGCAGATTGAGCAGCAGGCCAACGGCCCGCACAGCCCCGGTGCTGTCGTTCAGGTGCAGCGCGACGTAACCAGCCAGCGGCAGGCCCAGCGGCCGGTAGATACCCCAGCCCGCTGCCGGATCGCCGGTCAGCCACGAGCGGGCTTTCATCGCGTAGATGCTCTCGTCGTGGCCCAGGTACAACTCGGCGTGCTGAAAGACCACCCACAGAGTTGCCGTCAGCACCAGGGCGGCGGCCGCGCCCAGCCGGGGCGGCACCGCCCGCAGGCGCTGGGCCGCGCCCATCAGTGCGGCCATCAGTGCACCATCAGAGCGGTCATCAGAGCGGTCATCAGAGCGCTGTCAGCGCGGCCACGCTAATTGCGGGCCAGCAGAGTGGGGACGGCGACCACCGCGAACCGAGCTGCCCGGCCGATCAGCACGCAGATGATGAAGATCGGCAGCTTGGTCCGGCGCAACCCGGCGGCGATGGTGGTCACCGCGAGCGGCGGGACCCCCAGCGTGGCCGAGGCCAGCAGCACTCCCGCGGACTGCCACGGACGGTCCAGCAGGCCCAGCGCCCGGTCGCCCCAGGCGACGATGGCCCGGTTCATCCGCTGCAGCCAGCGCGGTGCTGGAGGCAGCCATCGCCAGCGGCGGTGCGGCGGCGTGACGGCCGGCGCGGTGCCGGCCCCGGCCCGGGTCTGCGCCTGCTGCAGGGCCGCCTCTTCGCGGGTGATCTCGGCGGCGACTCCCCGCTCGGCGGCGTCCATCGCCGTCCCGTGCCGATGCAGCAGGCGTCCCAGCCTGTCCCGGTGCCGGGCTCCGAGGAACAGCACCAGCTTGCCGCCCAGGGTTCCGGCTACCAGCGCCACCATCGCCAGCGAGGCCGGCCAGGGCGCCGCGGTGGCGCAGACGGCCAGCACGTAGGCCTCGGCATTGATGATCGGAATCAGCGCCGAGGCCACCCCGAAGCCGAACGAGCCCCCGATCAGCAGCAGATGCCCGAACAGCACACCATTCATCGCGGGCTCACGCGATCGGCACCGTCCGGCCGGTGAGGATGCCCAGCACCCGGCGCAGTGACCAGATCTTGATCAGGAGCACCAGGGAGGCGATCACGGTGGCCGGGATGATCAAGCCGAAGGCGGTCAGGGTGACCACGACGGTGGTGTTGGCCGTCTTGGCGGTCTTGGACCAGTTCAACAGGAAGATCGGCCGATCCACCCGGCCGAAGTAGTTCGGGCTGACCAGGGGCCAGAACAGGAAACACAGGGTCAGCACCATGTCCACGACCATGAACTGCAGCAGGTAGACCGCCAGCGGCAGGGCCCGGCTCGGGTCGTAGGCCATGTATCCGATCGCCAGCACGCAGGTGTTGGCCCGGTCGCAGACGATGTCGAAGACCGCACCCTGCCGGGTCTCCTGCTTCAGGAACCGGGCCACATTGCCGTCGGCGCTGTCTCCGACCCAGTACACCAGGTAGCCGATCACCAGCAGCGGCAGCGAACCCTGCACCGCCCCGATGAAACCCAGGATCAGAGCGGCGACGGTGCGGATCACCGTGATCAGATTGGCCCAGGTCCGGATCGGCTCCATCCCGGCCGGCGGCAGGTAAGGCGCCAGCGGGACCGCACCGGTCGACCATCGGGCGAACCCGGTGGCGGGCGCCGAATCCTGATCGGCCACGTGAATCTCGGTGCCGGTCACGAGTCGTCCTCCACCCGCCGAAGAATAGGCGCCAGGACCCCCAGCACAGAGGCATCCTCGATGGTTCCGGGCACCGGCGGGTCGCCACCGTCGGCGATCTCGCGCATGGTCCGGCGCAGGATCTTGCCCGAACGGGTCTTGGGCAGGGCCGGGACCACGTCCACCTGGCGCAGCGACGCCACCGCTCCGATCTGCTCGCGCACCGCCGCCACCAGCTCGGCCCGCAGGTTCTCAGCTTCGGCGGCCCCGGCCTTGAGCACCACGAACGCCCGGGGCACCTGACCCTTCAGGTCGTCCCGGACGCCGACCACCGCGCATTCGGCCACCGCCGGGTGCTGGCCGATCACCGCCTCCATCGAGCCGGTGGACAGCCGGTGCCCGGCCACGTTGATCACGTCGTCGGTGCGGCCCATCACGAAGACGTAGCCGTCGCCGTCGCGATATCCGCCGTCCCCGGACAGGTAGTAGCCCTTGTGGGCGGACAGGTACGAGGCGATGAAGCGCTCGTCGTTCTGCCAGACGGTGGGCAGGGTGCCGGGGGGCAGCGGCAGCCGCAGGCAGATCGCGCCCTCGGTTCCGGCTGGCACCGGCTGGCCGTCCGGGCCCAGCACCTGGACGTCGTAGCCGGGCATCGGCACGGTGGCCGACCCCGGCTTGACCGGCAGATCGCCGGCCCAGCCCTGCGGGTTGGCGCAGATCGGCCAGCCGGTCTCGGTCTGCCACCAGTTGTCGATCACCGGGATACCCAGCCGCTGGCTGGCCCACTCGTAGGTGGCCGGGTCGAGCCGTTCGCCGGCCAGGAACAGGGTCCGCAGGCTGCTCAGGTCATGGCCAGCGATAAGGGCGCCGTCCGGGTCCTCCTTGCGGATCGCCCGGATCGCGGTCGGAGCGGTGAACAGAGCGTTCACCCGGTGCTCGGCGATCACCCGCCAGAACGCGCCCGCGTCCGGCGTCCCGACCGGCTTGCCCTCGTAGAGGATCGTGGTGGCCCCGGCCAGCAGCGGCGCGTAGACGATGTAGGAATGCCCGACCACCCAGCCGACGTCGCTGGCGGCCCAGAACACCTCGCCCGCGCCGACGCCGAAGATGCCCGGCAGGCTCCAGCGCAGCGCCACCGCGTGTCCGCCGTTGTCCCGCACGATGCCCTTGGGCCGTCCGGTGGTGCCGGAGGTGTAGAGGATGTACAGCGGCTGCGTGGCCGCGACCGGCTCGCACCCGGCGGGCTGAACCGTGCCCGGAGTCATCAGAGTGGCCCAGTCCAGGTCTCGTTCCCCCATCGGTGCGATGAGCTGGGGCCGCTGCACGATCAGGCAGTGGTCCGGCGTGTGGGTGGCAAGCTGAATCGCCTTGTCCAGCAAGGGCTTGTACTCGATGATCCGGCCGGGCTCGATCCCGCAGGAGGCGCTGACGATGACCTGGGGTTGCGCATCGTCGATCCGGGCGGCCAGTTCGGCCGCGGCGAACCCGCCGAACACGACCGAGTGCACCGCCCCGATCCGGGCGCAGGCCAGCATCGAGATCACGGCTTCGGGAATCATCGGCAGGTAGATCAGCACCCGGTCGCCCTGGGTCACGCCCAGATCGCGCAGGATCCCGGCCGCGCGGGCAACCAGGTCGAGCAGTTCGGCGTAGCTGTAGCTGCGCTCGGTCCCGGTGACCGGGGAGTCGTAGATCAGTGCGGCCTGATCGGCCCGGCCCTCGATCACGTGCCGGTCCAGCGCGTTGAAGCAGGTGTTGAGCATGCCTCCGGAGAACCAGCGGTAGAACGGCGGCCTGCTGTCGTCCAGCACCTGCTGGGGCGGCTTGATCCAGCGGATGTCCCGCGCCACCTCGGCCCAGAACTCCTGCGGGGCCTGGATGCTGCTGCGGTAGAGGTCCGCGTATGAGCTCGTCGTCGAGCCCGCGCCACTGCTCATTCCCTCATCGTGACAGGGTGAGCCGGTGTCGTACGACCCGGCCCGGCTCCCTGATGGTGCCCTGGAATTCCTGCGTGACCGGCATCTGGCCACACTGACCACGCTGCGGCCCGACGGCTCACCACACGTGGTCGCGGTGGGGTTCACCTTCGACCCGGCCACCGGCATCGCCCGGGTGATCACCAGCGGCCGCAGCGTGAAGGCGCGCAACGCTGCCCAGCCGGGCGCCCGGGCTGCGCTGTGCCAGCTCGAGAGCCGCCACTGGCTCACCCTCGAGGGCCTGGTCCAGGTGGTCGCCGATCAGGCCGCGGTCCGGGACGCCGAGCATCGTTACGCGTTGCGCTACCGCCCGCCGCGGGAGAATCCGGCCCGGGTGGTGCTGCGGATCGCGGTGGATCGGGTCCTCGGTTCGCCACCGCCAGCCCGGGCAATAGTCTCCCCCGGTGACGCCTGACCCCGATGCCAGGATGCCGGCCGAGCAGGCAGCCGGCCGATTCGCCGCCCTGCTGCACCCGGGCCTGATCGAATTCCCGATCACCGCGCTGGATCGGGTCGGGCTGCCGGTGTGGTCCGTGTGGTGGCAGGACGGCGCCCGCGCATCGGGCGGCATCGGCTACGGCGCAACGGAATCCGCCGCCCGGGTGGGAGCGCTGGGTGAGACCGTCGAGAGCGTCGCGTCCGGCGCCTGGATGGCC
>CALMAR010000319.1 GCA_937859855.1 uncultured Kineosporia sp. | reverse complement strand
GAACAGGAGCGCAGCACCACCGGAGCCTGGATCGGCCCTGAGGCCGCGGCCGGGCGCCAGGACGCGACTCCGATCGCCAAGCAGGAGGCGTGCACTCCGCGCTGAGCCGACAGCGAGATGGCCGACGTCCGGATCGCCCGAGCCTGGCGGACGGCGGCCGCGCGCCCGGCCTGCTCCCGGAACAGACTGGACAACCGGGTCGGGCGGGCCGCGAACAGCGGAGCCAGGCCGGACGGATGCGCATGGGTCAGATCGAGCCAGGACGACGTCGCCTGCGGCCCGGAAGCGAGCAGCGTGCCGGGCAGTTCCGAGCTGGCCAGAATTCGGCGCCAGCCATCCACGGCGGCTGCTATCCGGCTTCGTGAGTCAACATTGAGTTGCGCGGCACCAGCCACCGGCAGTTCGGTATCCGCAGCCGATGCGGCGGTGGCGGTAGCCGCAGCAGCCGCCTCCGCTTCCGCCAGTTCGGCCGGGCGCACCGGGTCCGGCACCGGTGGCGCGGGACGCTCTGGGCGCGGCTGAGGGGGCCGCCGCGTCAGCGACCCCCCGACGAACTGCTCGGGCACCCATCCACGCTAGCCGCACGTGACCGCCCGACCCAGAAGGCGCTCCGGTCGCAGGGGCCCAGCCCGGCCCGGCCACGTGATCTACATCGCGAGTGCCCGGGAATGCCCCACTCGGCCAGGCGACCTCAGGCCATCGCTCGCCGGATCAGCGCCCGGCCGGCGCACGATCCAGCCAGAACTGCACATCCAGCTCATCGCCGTCCAGCACTCCAGTCTCTGACCCAGCAGCCGACTGCGGCAGGTGGCCCGGCCGGTACTCCTGGCCCCCCACCGCCAGCACGGCATCCCGGGCTTCGTCGGCATGGGCCCGGATCGCCTCCGCGGTTTCCCCCGACGCCGCCCAGTTGAGGAGCACCCGATCGGCCACATCGAACCCGGCGTCCTTGCGTGCCGCCTGCACCAGCCGGATGAACTCCCGGGCCAGCCCGGCCCGGCGCAGCTCCGGAGTGATGGTGGTGTCCAGGGCGACGGTCAGATCTTGCTGGGTGTTGACCGCCCATCCGGTACGGGGCACCTCGGACAGGGTGACGTCGCCCAGTCCGATCTCAACCAGTTCGCCGTCCTGTCCGCCGTCCACACCGCCGTCCACCGGCACGGACAGCACGCCCCCGCTCTTGAGCACCCGGACCAGTTCCGGATGGTCAGCCGCCATGATTGCGTTCGCCACCGCCTGAGTCCGCTTGCCGAAACGCTTGCCCAGCTCCCGGAAGTTGGCCCGTACGGTGATATCCACCACCTCACCGGCAACCGAGAGCGAGGTGACTGCGCGGACGTTCAGCTCCTGGGCGATCTCGGCCAGGAGCTCACCCGGCAGCGTTCCATCCCCCGGCAACGACACCAGTGCCCGCGAGAGCGGCTGACGGGTACGGATATTGGTGGCCTTCCGGGCCGAACGACCCACCTCGACCAGCCGCCGGGTCAGGTCCATGTCCGCACGGAGCTGCTCATCGGCCCGATCGGAGCCAGCCATCGGCCAGGCGGCCAGGTGCACTGAGTCGGCGCCCGAGGCTGACCCCGGCCGGATCGCGCTCTGCCAGACCCGCTCGGTGACGAACGGGACGAAAGGGGCCAGCAGCCGGGTCAGCCCGTCCAGGCACTCGTACAGCGTGCTCAGCGCGTCGGCGTCCCCGGCCCAGAACCGGGCGCGGGACCGGCGCACGTACCAGTTCGACAGGTCATCAACGAACTGGGTCAGCAGGCGCCCAGAGCCGGCCGTGTCGAAATTCTCCAAAGCCGTTGTCACACCATCGATCACGTGGTCCAACTCGGCCAGCACCCAGCGATCGTTGACCGGCCGCTGAGCCACCGGCGCGGCGGCTGAAGGCTGCCAGGTACTGGTCGCGGCGTACAGGGTGAAGAACGAGGCCGTGTTCCAGTAGGTGAGCAGCACCTTCCGGACGATCTCCTCCAGTGGGCCGTTCCCGATTCGCCGCGACGCCCAGGGCGAACCGTTGCAGAGCATGAACCAGCGCAGGGCGTCAGCGCCGTGCCGCTCCATCAGCGGCATCGGCGCCAGCACATTACCCAGATGCTTGCTCATCTTCCGGCCGTCCTCGGCCACGATGTGGCCGAGGCACACCACGCTCTGGTACGAGGACCGGTCGAAGACCAATGTCCCGACAGCCATCAGGGTGTAGAACCAGCCTCGGGTCTGGTCGATCGCCTCGCAGATGAACTGGGCCGGATACGTGCGCTCGAAGGACTCCTTGCTGCCGTGCACGTACGGATAACCGATGCCGGCGAACGGCATTGAGCCGGAATCGAACCAGGCGTCGATGACTTCCGGCACCCGGCTGGCGGTTTCGCCACACGATCCGCATTCGAAGGTGATCTCGTCGATGTACGGCCGATGCGGATCGAGTTCGCTGAGGTCGGTGCCGGTCAAGTCGGACAACTCGGCCCGGGAACCCACCATCGTGACGTGCCCGGACGGGCAACGCCAGACCGGCAGCGGAGTCCCCCAGTAGCGGCTGCGGGACAGCGCCCAGTCGATGTTGTTGTCCAGCCAGTCGCCGTAGCGGCCGTGCTTGATGTGCTCCGGGTACCAGGTGGTGCGCTCGTTCTCGCGCTTGAGCGCCTCGATCCGCTGAGTGGTGCGGATATACCAGGACTGCTGGGCGTAGTACATCAGCGGGGTGTGGCAGCGCCAGCAGTGTGGATACTGGTGCTCGTAGGACTGCTCTCGCAACAGCAGGCCGCGATCGCGCAGATCGGCAACCAGCACCGGGTCAGCCGCCTTGAAGAACATCCCGCCGACCAGATCGAGATCGGCCAGGAAGCGGCCGTCCGGGCCGATCGGATTCACGATCGGGAGGCCGTAGCGCCGGATCACGGCCAGGTCCTCGGCGCCGAAAGCCGGTGCCTGGTGAACCAATCCGGTCCCGTCCTCAGTGGTCACGTAGCTCGCGGTGACCACGATGTGCGCGTCCGGAATCTCGGCAATAGCGAACGGCGGCTGATAGTGCAGGTTCTCGAGTTCAGAGCCGGGCAGGGTGGCCAGAACCTCGGCGTCGTCGCCCAGCACCGCCGCCAGCAGCGGCTGAGCCAGCACGAAGGTGCCGTCGGCCGTCCGGGCGATCACGTACTCGACGTCAGGATTCACTGCGATCGCAGTGTTGGACGGCAGGGTCCACGGCGTGGTGGTCCAGATCAGCAGGCTGACGTCCGCAAAACCCTTCAGTGGAGCCAGCAATGGCATCCGAACATAGACCGATGGGTCGACGTCGGTCTCGTAGCCCTGAGCGACCTCGTGATCGGACAGCCCGGTACCACAGCGCGGACAGTACGGCGCGACCCGGTAGTCCTGTTCCAGCAGGCCCTGGTCCCAGATTTGCTTCAACGCCCACCAGACGCTGTCGATGTACTCCGGCCTCATCGTGAAGTAGGCGTCGGACAGGTCGGTCCAGAAACCCATCCGGGTGGTCAGCGCCTCGAAGTCGCCGATGTAACGGGTGACCGACTCCCGGCAGCGGGCGTTGAACTCGGCGATGCCGATCTGCTCGATCTCCGGCTTGCCGTTGATCCCCAGTTCCTTCTCCACCGCCAGTTCCACCGGCAGGCCGTGACAGTCCCAACCCGCCCGGCGGGGCACGTGATAGCCGCGCATGGTGCGGAACCGCGGGAACACGTCCTTGAACACCCGCGCCTCGACGTGATGGGTGCCCGGCATCCCGTTCGCGGTGGGCGGCCCCTCGTAGAACACCCACTCCGGCCCGCCGTCAGTCTGGGCGACGCTACGGGCGAACACGTCCTGCTCCTGCCAGAGCTTGAGAATCTCATGGTCGACCTGGGTCAGATCGACCTTCGGCGGGAGCGGCGTGTATGGCGACTGATCAGACACGCCGTCAGTTTACTGAGGCAACTCGATGGCTCGTTTCCTGGCGCCGATTCACGCTCAGGCGGCCGCGAGCAGCATGGCCAGCACCGCCGTGTCTGGATCCAGCGCCGGATCGACGCCGACCTTACTGACCAGCCGGGTCACCGTGCCATCCACCTCGGCCTCGACCCAGGCGGCCCGGTGTTCCAGGCCCAGATGGGGCAGGCCCGGCAGCAGCACGCAGCCGGAAGCCGCCCCGAAGATCTCCGGAGTGGACGGGCGGCTCTCGGATGGCGGATGCAGCAGCAACAGTGCGGGCGGGGTTGCCCGGGCGAACTGGCCGGGCTCGGGTGCACCATCTCCGAGCACCGGACCGGCGGAAGTGACCAGGCCTACGGTGCCGGGCTGCGGATCATCCGGCACATCCTCAATGGCGCGGAAGACGGTCGTGGTGGGAACGAGGCCGGGGACGGCGGCCAGTCGCACGGCCAAGGCCAGGAACTGGGCCCACTCGCGGGTCGATCCGGGCCAGCGGCCGCTGACCACGAAACCGCGCAGCGAGCCACCGCCTTGGAACGGCGCGATCTCGACGTTCGGCTCAGTCATGCCGCGTCTCCTTTCAGGCCCTAAGCCGAAGAGTGAGCCAGACCCGGGCTGGCACACAAGACCCCTTGAGTGCCAGCAGCTCCGAAAACCGGCCAGGAGCGGACAAATAACGCCAGCTTTACCGGCCGGCAATCAGCCGGATCAATCCGATCAGCGATCGAACAGGGTCTGGCCAGTCCGTGCCTGGTCCGCGGCCAGTGGAATCAGTTCGGCTGTACGAGGTGCGAACGGTTCCGGGAGCTGGCCCGGGTCGAACCAGCCGACCGCGAGCGATTCGTCGTCTCCCACCTGAGCCTGCCCTCCGATCAGCTGACAGCGGAAGAAGTGATCCACGAACGAGGTGACGTCCTGGTTGGGATAGGTGACCGGCCCGACCGCAGAGACCGAGATCAGCTCCCGGGCCTCCACCTTGACGCCGGTCTCCTCCAGCACCTCCCGTTCGCAGGCCGCGGCCATCGGTTCCCCCGGCTCCGGGATGCCGCTGGGGAGGGCCCATCGCCCGTTGTCGGCGCGCTGCCCGAGCAGCACCTGTCCGTCGTCGTTCAGCACCAGCGCTGTTACCCCGGGGAGCCAGAGCGGGTGATGACCGATCATGTGGCGAAGTTCGAGAATGAAATCGGGCGTCGGCATGGCGGCAACGCTATCGAGCGTCTCGCAGCCGGGCCGGTTCTGGCGGACGCATCTGCGCCCGTTTCGCCGGACCCGCCGTGATTCCGCTCAGGCCTGGCGCTCTTTCAGCATCTGGTTCATCTGGGCGATCTCGTTCTGCTGGGTGTTCACGATGGTCCGGCAGAGCCGCACCACCACTGGCTCCTTCGTCTCGGCCAGGGCCATCTCGGCCATCGAGACGCCTCCCTGATGATGAGCGATCATCAACTGGAGGAACAGGATGTCGGCCTTGGCCGGGGGCAGTGAGCGAAGCTGGTTCACCTGCGCCTGGGTGGCCATCCCGGGCATCAGGCCGTCGGGCCTCAGGTGAGTGGCACTGGCCGGCACCGAGCCGGCGCTGGTCCCGTCATGGTGATGGCCGGACATCCACTCCATCGGCTGGCCGCTGCGCCCCAGTGACAGGCCCCAGACGTTCAGCCAGCCCTGCATCTGACCCATCTGATTGGTCTGAGTCAGCAGGATGTCAGTGGCGAGATACCGGATCGCCGAGTCGGTCGTCCGGCCCTGCACGATCGAGGCCATGTCCACCGCTTGGGCGTGATGGTCGATCATGTCCCGGGCCAGCCCGGCCGCCGCGCTCATCAGCAGCTGCTCGGCCATGCCCATCGGAGGGCTGGTCCGGCGCGGCCACCAGGAATCCGGCCACGGCGGCGACGATCAGGAACAGCACACCCCCCAGAGCCAGTCGGATCAGCAGCACCGAACGGGGCCGTTGGGCTGCCTCCGGATGGAGGTCGTCGGTCAGCGGCTGGCGCTCGGTCTGGGTCATCGCTGGTGGTGGACCCGCGATCAGCCGGTCGGTGTGCCGACACCGCCGGTGCAGGCGGCGCCCGGTTCGGGAGTCTGCTCCCCCTGCTTGTACTTCTTGATGAAGGCTCCGAGCCGGGGATCGCTGGCGCCGGTCAGGTAGAGCTGCTTGCCCCAGGCCGAGGCCACCACCGGAGCAGGCAGGCCCGGGTAGGGCGAAAGTGTGAGGTAGGTCTGGCCCTGGGCGATGTCGGTCAGCTTCTGCACGTCGCCCTTGGCCAGGTCTGGCTTGTAGGTGATCCAGACCGCGCCGTGCTCCAGATCGTGCACCGCGTTCTCGTTCGGCACCGGCGAGGTGTAGATGCCGCAGTTCAGCCAGACCGGATTGTGATCCCCGCCGACCGGCGGGGTCTGCTTGTAGTTGACCTTGGTCTGGACATGGTTCCGGGTCAGGCCGGTGTAGGTCTTGACGCCGGCCAGGCTGGCGTCGGCCGACGCGGCGGCGGCCTCCTGCTTGTTGTTCTCGTGCTGCACCAGGGCGAAGACGCCGCCGACGATGGCGACCACAACCACTGCGGCACTACAGATCAGCAGCAACCGGCGCCGCCTCTCGGCAGCGGCTTGGGCACGTCGCAGTTCAGCAGCCTTCTGCTGCGCGGCTTCACGTGACTTCCTGGCGTTGGTCATGACCTTCGAGCTGTCCTCGGGGGGGTTCTGTGGGCGATGAAGTCTCGCACATCCGGCTGAGCGCTCCCGAACCGTTCCGAACGGGAGGATCAACAGTCTCAGTGCCTCGTCGAGAGCCAGAATCCGGTCGTTGCTCCTCCCGGTCCGATCGTCGCCAGGGTTAGAACCTGCTCCGGGAAGATCACGGACACCAGACCTGAGCTGGGTGGCCAATTCCTGCGGCCGGCCATGAGCCGACGTTTCCCTAGACTCAGGGCCGTGGCTGATGACGGCCCTGAGCCGATCGCGTTCCGGCGGCTGACCCGCGACGACTTCGCGATGCTGGCCGGATGGCTGGCCGAGCCACTGGTGCGCCGCTGGTGGAACCACGAGGTCAGCCTGGACGCGGTGGAAAAGGATTTCGGATCCAGCGCCGACAATGCCGAGCCGAACCAGGACTGGCTGGCTCTGCGGGACGGCGCCCCATTCGGGCTGATTCAGTTCTCCTTCTATCGCGAATATCCCGGCTATCGCGACGAACTCGCTCTGCACCTCGATGTACCGCCCGGCGCGGCCAGCATCGACTACTTGATCGGCGAAAGCGCTTTGATCGGTGCTGGTCTTGGACCAGCCATGATCAGTGCCTTCGTGAGCTGGATCTGGGCCACCGAACCGGCCGCGAGCTGCGTGATCGTGCCGGTGGTACGAGCCAACCGCCGCTCCTGGCGAGCTCTGGAGAAGGCCGGGTTCCGCCTCGCCGCCGAGGGCGACCTCGAGCCGGACAACCCCATCGATGACCGTGCCCATGTCATCCTGCGTCTGGACCGTCCGACACATGTTTGACATCAGTTCGCCCTACCGTGCCCTAGCCACAACCCAAGTCGCGCCCACCTAGAAACCTGAGCCAGAAATCTGAGCCGAACGGATCATCGATGCAGCTGACACCGCACGAGCAGGAACGGTTGATGATCTCCTACGCCGCCGACCTGGCTCAGCGCCGTCGCGAGCGCGGCCTCCGGCTCAACCACCCCGAAGCGGTCGCCGTGATCACGTCCTTCCTGCTCGAGGGAGCCCGGGATGGTCGCCGGGTCGCTGACCTGATGCAGGCCGGACGCGAGGTGCTGACCAGGGACGACGTGATGGACGGCGTTCCCGAGATGCTGGCCGAGGTCCAGGTCGAAGCCACCTTCCCGGACGGCACCAAGCTGGTCACCGTGCACCAGCCGATCCCCTGAGGAGCGATATGACAGTCCCTGGTGAGGTCATTGCGGACGGCGGCGATATCACCCTGAACGAGGGGTCGCCGGTCACTGCCGTGCATGTGATCAACACCGGTGACCGGCCGGTACAGGTGGGCTCGCACTACCACTTCGCGCAGGCCAATCCGGCGCTGGACTTCGACCGAGCCGCCGCGCACGGACAGCGGCTGAACATCCCGGCGGGTACAGCGGTCCGGTTCGAGCCGGGCGTGGAGCAGGACGTGGAACTGGTGCCCATCGGGGGCGAGCGCGTCGTCCCGGGCTTGACCTTGCCGCCGCCGGGGGCACTCGGGGCACCGGGCCGGCTCGGCCCAGCGGCGGCACCGGCGGCACCCGCTCAGGAGGCCTAAGCCGTGGACATCTCCCGCGCTCGTTACGCCCAGCTCTACGGCCCGACCGTTGGCGACCGAATCAGGCTGGCCGACACTGAGCTGTTCATCTCCCCGACCGAGGATCTTTGCGGCGGCCCTGGAAAGGCCGGCGAGGAAGCGGTTTTCGGCGGCGGCAAAGTATTGCGCGAGTCGATGGGACAGGGCCGGCTGACCCGAGCCGAGGGCAGCCCAGACCTGGTCATCACCGGCGCACTGATCCTGGACCACTGGGGGGTGATCAAAGCCGATGTCGGCATCCGTGATGGCCGGATCGCCGCGATCGGTAAAGCCGGCAACCCGGAAACCATGGACGGCGTGCACCCGCGACTGGTGGTCGGGCCGGGCACGGAGGTCCTGGCCGGCAACGGCAAGATCCTCACCGCCGGAGCCATCGACTGCCATGTGCACTTCATCTGCCCTCAGATCGTGCCCGAGGCACTGGGCAACGGCATCACCACCCTGATCGGCGGCGGAACCGGCCCGGCCGAAGGCACCAAGGCCACCACCGTGACCCCGGGCGACTGGTATCTGGCCCGGATGCTCGAAGCCATGGACGGACTTCCCGTCAACATCGCCCTGCTGGCCAAGGGCAACACCGTGTCGCAGGACTCAATGTGGGAAGCGTTGCGGGCCGGAGCATCTGGCTTCAAGCTGCATGAGGACTGGGGGACTACGCCTGCCGCCATCGATGCGTGCCTGACCGTGTGCGACGCCAGCGGCGTACAGGCCAGCATCCACACCGATACGTTGAACGAGGCCGGCTACGTCGAGTCCACTCTGGCCGCGATCGGCGGCCGGGCCATTCACAGCTACCACACCGAGGGCGCGGGCGGCGGCCACGCGCCCGACATCATCACCGTGGCCAGCCATCCGAACATCCTGCCCAGTTCCACCAATCCGACCCGGCCACACACCGTGAACACACTGGACGAACATCTGGACATGCTGATGGTGTGTCATCACCTCTCACCGTCCATCCCCGAGGACCTGGCCTTTGCCGAAAGCCGCATCCGCCCAAGCACTATCGCAGCCGAAGACCTGCTGCACGACCTTGGGGCGATCTCCATGATCGGCTCTGACGCACAGGCGATGGGCCGGATCGGGGAGGTCGTGCTGCGCACCTGGCAGACCGCTCACGTGATGAAACAGCGCCGGGGCCTGCTGAAGGGGGACGTGGACAACGACAACCTGAGGGCTCGCCGCTACGTCGCCAAATACACCATCTGCCCGGCCGTGGCGCATGGCCTGGAGGCTGAGATCGGTTCGGTGGCCACCGGAAAACTGGCCGACCTGGTGCTCTGGGATCCGGCGTTCTTCGGCGTCCGTCCTCACGTCGTGGTCAAGGGTGGCATGATCGCCTGGGCACAGATGGGTGATGCCAACGCGTCCATCCCCACCCCGCAGCCGATCCTGCCGCGTCCGATGTTCGGTGCCGCACCACCGGTGGCGGCCGCAACCTCCGTGCACTTCGTTGCGCCGCAGGCGCTCGAGGCCGGACTGCCGGATCGGATTGCGGTGAACCGCCGGCTGGTACCGGTTCTCGACGTCCGCCGTCGTGGCAAGGCCGACATGCCAGAGAACACCGCGACCCCGGACATCCAAGTCGATCCCGATACCTTCACGGTCCGGATCGACGGCGACGTCTGGGCCGAAGAGCCGGCCGAGTCTCTGCCGATGGCCCAGCGCTACTTCCTGTTCTAAAGCGCCATCTTGGACCGGTGCTCTCGATCCGGTCTCGAAGCCCGTTCGTGCACTCTGGGGGCGCCTGGCGGATGCACGATCCCCCGATCGATATCCAAACGTGACGCAAACTGGACAATGGGCCGCGCACCGGCCATGTCGGAATGCGTTCTTGAAAACGGCGGTCTACCACTGAGCGGACAGCTCTTCGATACCCATCCGACAGGAAGCCTTCATGACCCGAATCAAGATCCGTGCGCGAGTGGCCGTAACGGCGTTACTGGCCGCGGGGATCACAGCGGTGGCCGGCCCGGCAGTGGTTGCCTCGGCGAACTCCCAGGACGAGACCTGGATGGTGGCGGCCCATCAATCAAATCTGGCTGAGATCGCGGCGGGTACGGACGCCAAGCAGAATGCGACTGCCTCATCCATCAAGGATCTGGGCGCGATGCTCGTCAGTGACCACACCAAATTGGACGCTAGCCTGAAGACGCTGGCGGCCAAGCACAGCGTCGACCTGCCTGACCAGCCGACCGCGGCTCAGAAAGCGGCGCTGGCCAAGGTCAAGAGCAACTCCGGCCAGGCCTACGACACCGCCTGGGTGAAGTCGCAGATTACTGGACATCTGCAGACCAGAGCCGCTACCAGGAAAGAACTTTCAGGTGGCAGCGAATCCGATGTGCTGGCAGCGGCGAAGTCGGCCACGCCAGTGGTCCAGCACCACATCAACGAATTGATCAGCATTGCCGGCGATCTGGGCATCAGTGCCCCCAGTTCGGTGCCGGGCGGGACTGGTGGACAGGCGCAGCCGGCCTCCGCGCTGACGCCGATCATGCTGATCGTGGCCGGGCTGGGCGCTCTGGGAGCGATGGCTGCACTGCTGCGACGGCGCAGCGTGCGGGTCTGAGAAGCCGTAAACGTGTTGTTGCGAGGCTGGTCCGTTTCTCGGATCGGGCCGGCTCTGCTCGGGGCGTCCGGGCTAGCCGCGGTGACCGCCGGGGTGTTGTGGTTGTGCACTCTCACCCCGGCGGTCCCCTCCGCTGAGGGTGACGTACCCGCTGGGCCGGCGCTGAGCTCCGCGGCGCCGGTCACCATCCCTTCGCCGGCACCGTCCGGCGGTACCACCGTGAAACCGTCCCGGCGCAGCAGTGTTCAGCAACCGGAGGCTGTCGTGCCGACGTCGATTGTGTTGCCCGGCCGCCAACACGCCACTATCCGCGCCGTTGGCACCGACCGCGCCGGGCGGCTCGAGCCGCCGGACCGGGTGACCGACATCGGCTGGTGGACCGGAGGCGCCGCGCTCGGTTCGTCGGCTGGCACTGTCGTCCTGGTCGGGCACGTGGATGCGGCCAGCCAGGGCCAGGGCTTCTTCGCCCGTCTGCGGTACTTACGGCCTGGTCAAGACCTGACGGTTCGCGGAGCCGGTGGCCGCAGCGTGCGCTATCGGATCACCGGCCGGCGTACGTATCCGCGCAGCCAGGCTCTCCCGTCCGAGGTGTTCGCGACCGACGTGGCGGCTCGCTTGGCGCTGATCACCTGCACCGGCCGATTCGATGCCCAGACTGCGCACTACTCGGACAGTCTCATCGTCTACGCCGTTCCCCTCCCGGCGCCCGGGGCAGCCTGATCTGCGCCCGCGCCGGGAAGTTATCCACAGCCCTGGTCATCCGTTGACTCCCGTCCTACTGTGTGGCCGCAGCGGCGAGCCAGGGAGGGCCGCCGCCGGCTGAGGGGGATCGCGGTGGCTGATTGGGGCGTTCTTGGGCTGGGCGGGAACCCTGCGCCCGGTGACCCAGG
>CALMAR010000318.1 GCA_937859855.1 uncultured Kineosporia sp. | reverse complement strand
GCTGTGGCGCAGCTGGTAGCGCACCTCCATGGCATGGAGGGGGTCAGGGGTTCGAATCCCCTCAGCTCCACCAAAGGATTGATCCTCGAACCCCGGTCCGCCAACATGCGGCCGGGGTTTCGTGCTGCCGTCTCCCGCAGCCAGGGTAAAAGCCCCACCGCTCGGTCGGCACGACTCTCAGCAGCCGATCGAGCCAGGTTATCCACCGCATGACCCGGTGCACCGACACCGGGGGCGGCGTCAGCCGACCGACGATCCACCGGAGCATCGCCGCATCGACATCTGCGCTGGGTGGCTGCGGACTGGATTGCCCCACCACGGCCGTCAGGGCCGCGTCCTGGCCTCCAGGGTGACTCTTCAGTCGAGCCCTACCAGGGCAGCGGCCCATCGTTACCCACGAATGTCCCCGTGGGGCCGTCCACGCCGACAGTGGCCATCGCGACCAGAATCGCGACCGCCTCGTCCACCGTCCTACCGCCGACACGACGGAACGCCTCCAGGTCGACCGAGTCTGTTGGGCGTCCCGTGAACTCGGTAAGCGTCAAGCCCGGTGTCACCGAGTTGACGCGCCAGCGAGGGAAGGCCCGCGCGTACTGGATGGTCAGCATGTTCAGTGCCGCCTTCGACATCGGGTAAGCAAGGAGCGACCAGATGGCGTCCGGCTTCGCGTTGAGCGTGAGCGACCCCACGGCGCTGCTGACGTTGACAACGACCGGGGTCGCACTCGCTTCCAGCAGAGGTGTGCACGCGAGGAGCACCCGGGTCGCGCCGACGACGTTCGTTGCCAGCACGGTCTCCAGGTCGTCGACATCGGCCTCGGCCGGCGGTCGCTGCCTGCCGGAGATCCCGGCGTTGTTGACCAGGACATCGAGCGCCCCGACCTCCTGCCGCAACTGCTCGACAGCCGCCCGAACCGAGGCGTCGTCGGTGACATCGATCGCGATGGTGCGCGCGCCGATTGCTTCGGCCACTTCACGCCCACGTTCGAGGTCCCGCGCTCCGAGGTAGACGTCGTGTCCGGCCTGAGCGAGGCGAGCGGAGAGCTCGAGGCCGACGCCTCTCGTGGCTCCCGTCACGAGTGTGGTTGTCATACATCAAGTTTCCCATTGCGTGCTCGGTCACGCCAACCGCTCACCGCCCGGCGCCGACCCCTCATCGGACCCCTGCCCGGCAAGACCTGCATCGATCGAATGCAGGCGAAGGTCGCCCGAGCTGTCGACTCTGCGGTCGGGCGCCGGCCGGCTTCCTGCGAGCGGATCGGCGCCGAAGTGATTTCTAGCTCAAGTCAATGACAACTTTCCCGAGACGTGATTGCGGGGGCTTGACGGAGATATCGGACATGCGATGCACTCCACCTGCAGCGGCCTGAAATGCCTGAATCGCCGCCATATACGTTTCCTCCACCGGAGTTTCGATGTTGCTCGCACGACGTTCCCCCAGATCCGGCCTGAGCCGCCGTCTCGCTGCGGCGACCACCGCGGTCCTCGGCCTTGGGCTGATGATCGGCGGGTCCGGCACGGCTTCGGCCGCAGGCACCGCTGCGACGAGCACCACCGAGGCCATCAGTACGGCTGCCGCCAACAGCGTCGCCGTGCTGATGAAGGAGAACTATGACGCCGGCACCGGCCGGATCTCCGGCTGGTGGACCGGCGCCGTGAACCTCAGCACCGTGATGACCTACGAGCAGGTCACCGGCGACAAGCAGTACGAGTACGCGATCACCCAGGCGTTCGCCAAGAACAAGAACTTCACCAACGAGTACATCGACGACACCGGTTGGTGGTCGCTGGTGTGGCTTCAGGCCTACGACATCACCGGCAACACGGAATACCTGAACATGGCCAAGACCACGGCCGACTACATGCACACGTACTGGGACTCCAAGTGCGGTGGCGGCGTCTACTGGAGCACGAAGAAGGAATGGAAGGCCTCGATCGCGAACAGCCTCTTCCTTGCGGCCACGGCCGGTCTGCACAACCGGATCCCCGGTGACACCCAGTACCTCGGCTGGGCCAACGACGAGTGGAAGTGGTTCACTGGCGACGGCAACCTGATCAAGCCGGAAAACCAGGTGAAGGACAGCCGCCGGGTCTCCGACTGCTCGTACAACAACGCTTCCCTGACCTACAACCAGGGTGTGCCGCTGCAGGGCCTGATCGAGCTGAGCAAGGCCAACAACGACCCCTCCCTGCTCGACAAGGCGCATGCCATCGCTACCGCCACTGTGAAGTCCAAAGCGAAGAACGGCGTGCTGAGCGAGGGCTGCGAGCCCGGCTGCAACGGTGACTTCGATGCCTTCAAGGGCATTTTCATCCGCTACCTGGGCATTCTCGCGGCGAGGCTGAACACCACCGAGTACGACGCCTTCCTCACGTCGAACGCAGAGTCGATCATCAAGAACGACACCAACAGCGCTGGCGAGCACGGCACCGCCTGGACCGGACCGTTCGCCGGTCACACCGGCACCACCCAGGCCGGTGCGCTCGCAGCCCTGGTCGCGGCACTACCCCGCAGCACCACCACCC
>CALMAR010000317.1 GCA_937859855.1 uncultured Kineosporia sp. | reverse complement strand
GTCCAGGCCACTCTCGGTCCGCAGGGCCGGGCCAACGGCGAGCTGGCCAGCACGATCGAGAGCTGGGACACGGCTCATCCGGAAGTTCCGGTCCAGATCGCGGCCGTTCACGAGCCGGTCGAGATGACTGCGCTGCTGGGCCGGGTCCCCACCATCTTCGCCGGGCACACCCATTCCCGGTCGACCCGGCTGGACCCGTCCGGAACCCGAATCATGATCGAGGGTTCGACCGGCGGAGCTGGGATCACCGCGCGCGGCCTGGATCGGCTGGCCAAGGGCCAGCCGCTGCCGCTGGCGGCGTCGCTGGTCTACATCGCCCGAACTGGGCCACAGGCCGGGCGGGTGGTCGGCACCGACTCGATCACCGTGGGCGGATTCGGGCTAGCGTCGGTGAATCTGCAGCGAGTCGTGATCCACGACACCAAGCCCCTGGTGCCGTCCGGCCAGCTGGGACCGGCCGGCGCCGCACGATCCACGGACGAGCCCAGCCAGCACCGCCGTCCCGAGGATCTGCCGCTCTCGACCTCGCCATGATCAGCGGCTCAGCCCACTGAAGTGAGGCGCAGGCCGTACTATCGGGGGCGGAGCCGGTGATCAAGAGCGCGAGGGAGAACGAGCTCAGCCGAAGCGGCCGGAGACGTAGTCCTCGGTGGCCTTCTCCTCCGGATTGCTGAAGATCTTGGTGGTGTCGGAGTACTCGATCAGCCGGCCGGGTTTGCCGGTCGCGGCCAGATTGAAGAACGCCGTCCGGTCGCTGACCCGGGCCGCCTGCTGCATGTTGTGAGTCACGATCACGATGGTGAACTGCGACTTCAGCTCGGCGATCAGATCCTCGATGGCCAGCGTCGAGATCGGGTCCAGGGCTGAGCACGGCTCGTCCATCAGCAGCACCTGCGGCTGGACGGCGATGGCCCGGGCTATGCACAGCCGCTGCTGCTGGCCACCGGACAGGCCCGCGCCTGGCTTGTTCAACCGGTCCTTGACCTCGTTCCACAGGTTGGCCCCGACCAGCGACTTCTCCACCGCCTCAGTCAGCCGCCGCTTGTTCTTCTCGCCGTTCAGCCGCAGGCCGGCGGCCACGTTGTCGAAGATGGTCATGGTCGGGAACGGGTTGGGCCGCTGGAACACCATCCCGACCGTGCGCCGCACGGCCACCGGGTCGACGTCCTTGGCGTACAGGTCGCGTCCGTTCAGGGAGATCTTGCCCTCTACCCGGCCCCCCGGGATCACCTCGTGCATCCGGTTCAGGGTGCGCAGGAAGGTGGACTTGCCGCAGCCGGACGGGCCGATGAACGCGGTCACGGTGCGCGGCTCGACGGCGAGCGAGACGTCCTCGACCGCCTTGAACGAGCCGTAGTAGACGTTCAGCCCGCTGACGTCGATCCGCTGAGCCATGGGGTGATTCTCCTTCCTCTGTCTCGCCTGCGGCGAGACGCAGCTTCGCGCGCTATGTCGTTTCCTTCCTTCGCCTCTACTCGCTCGTTCCTGGCTCGCTCCGGCTCCGTCCAGGCAACGCGGCGCGAAGCTCCACTATCGGCTGACTTTGCTGAAGCGGGCGATCAGGCGTCCGCCGATGTTCAGCAGCAGCACGATCAGGATCAGAGTGAGTGCGGCGGCCCAGACCCGGTTCACAGCCGGGGCCAGTACCTCGCTGCGGTCCTGGTTGATCATGGTGGGCAGGGCGGCCATGAATCCGTTGAACAGGTCGGTGTTGATGGACTTGGAGTACGGCCCGAGCACCAGCAGCGGTGCCGTCTCGCCCATCACCCGGGCCAGGCCCAGCATCACTCCGGTGATGATGCCGCTGAAGGCGGTGGGAAGCACGACCCGGGCGATGGTCATCCATTTCGGCACCCCGAGCGCGTACGAGGCCTCCCGCAGCTCGTTCGGGACCAGCTTCAGCATCTCCTCGGTCGAGCGGACCACCACCGGGATCATCAGCAGGACCAGGGCCAGCGAGACCGCGATGCCCACCCGGTCCAGGCCGAGGGTGGTGACCCAGACCGCGTAGACGAACAGCGCGGCCACGATCGAGGGCACTCCGGTGAGGATGTCGACCATGAAGCTGACCAGCCGGGCCAGTTTGCCCCGGCCGTACTCGACCAGGTAGATCGCGGTGAAGATGGCGATCGGGACGGCGATCACGGCGCAGACCAGCGCTTCCAGCACAGTTCCGATGATGGCGTGGTAGGCGCCGCCGCCCACCACCCGGCTGGTGATGCCGCGCTGCGAGTTCAGCCACCAGGTGCTGCTGAACAGCAGGTTGGCGCCCTTGGACAGCACGGTCCACAGGATCCAGAGCAACGGGACGACGGCGAGCACGAACGCGGCGTACATCACCACGGTGGCGATCATGTTCCTGATCTCACGGCCCCGGCTGCGCGGCACCGTGACCGAGAGCTCCGAGCCCGGTTGCTCGCTGGGCAGGCCCTCCGCCCGCTCGTCGATCGAGGTGCTCATTCGGTGAACGCCTTCCGCCGCTCGATGATGATCCGGGCCAGCGCGTTCACCACGAACGTCAGCACGAACAGCACCAGCCCCGCCGAGATGAAAGCGCCTGCCTTGAGCGGGGTGTCGAACTCCTGAGCGTTGTTGGCGATCTTCGAGGCGAAGGTCTCACCACCGGACATCAGCGAGAAGCTGAAGGCGCCGGGATTGGTGCTGACGATGATGGTCACCGCGATCGTCTCGCCCAGTGCCCGGCCCAGCCCGAGCATCGCGGCCGAGATCACGCCGGGCGCCCCGAAGGGCAGTACCGCTGTGCGGATCATCTCCCACTTGGTGGCTCCGAGGGCGAGCGCGCCCTCCTTGTGGGTGGACGGCGTTTGGGCGAAGACCTCCCGGGACAGCGCGGTGACGATCGGCAGGACCATGATCGCCAGCACGATGGACGCCAGGAAGATCGTCCCGGTGACGGCGGGCCCCTTGAACAGCGGAATCCAGGACAGGTGCCGGGTGAGGAACGTCTGGACCGGCTGAACCTTGTCCCGGAACACGTAGAAGCCCCACAGCCCGAAGATGATCGAGGGAACGGACGCCAGCAGGTCGACCAAGTAGCCGAACGGCGCCGCCAGCCGGCGCGGGGCGTACTGGGTCAGGAACAGCGCGACCGCTATCGCCACCGGCACGGCCAGGATCATCGCGACGACGGATGAGATCACGGTGACCCAGAGCAGGTCGGGGATGCCGAACCGCAGATCCCCCGAGGTCACGTCCCATTCCCGGGCGGTCAGGAAGTTGACCTTGTCGGCCCGCAGGGCGGGCAGAGCCTGGCTGATCAGGAACACAGCCATCGCCACGATCAGCAGCACCACCAGCACGCCCGCGCCGGTCGACAGCGCGGTGAAGACGCGGTCGCCGGTCCGTCCGGTGGACGCCATGTCCCCGGACGGGCCGGCGTCCAGCTCGGAACGCCCGGTGATGCTGGTCACTAGCTGATGGCCGCGATGGCCGCCGACACCTTGGACTGGATGGCCGACGGCAGCGGCGCGTAGCCGATGTCCTGCAGGCTGGTCTGCGTCTTGGCCGAGGCGAAGTCGGTCAGGAAGGCCTTGAGCAGGCTGGTCTTCCCGGCGTCCAGGCCCTTGGAGCAGACGATCTCGTAGGTGACCAGCACGATCGGGTAGGTGCTGGAGTCCTTGGTGGTGTAGTCCAGGCTGAGCCGCAGGTCGTTGCCCTGGCCGGCCGGCTTGGCCGCGGTCAGCGCCTTGCCCGCGCTGTCCCCGGTCAGTTCGACCGGGCCTCCGCCGTTGTCGATCTGAGCGATGCCGAACTTGTTGTCCTTGGCGTAGGACCATTCGACATAGCCGACGCCGCCCTCAGTGCTCTTGATTCCCTCGGAGACGCCGTCGGACTTGGCCCGGCCCTCGCCGGCCTTGCCCGGCCAGGACTTCGAGGGCTCGGCTGGCCAGTCGGCGGCCGCGGCGCCCTTCAGATACTTCTGGAAGTTCTCCGTGGTGCCGGACTCGTCCGAGCGGAAGAACACCTTGATCGGCGTGCTGGGCAGGCTCACGCCGGAGTTGAGCTTGGCGATGGCGGCGTCGTTCCACGTGGTGATCTTTCCCAGGAAGATCTGGGCGGTGACCGCCGGGGTCAGTACCACCTTGGCGACCCCAGGCAGGTTGTAGGCGACCGCGATCGGGCCGGCCACCATGGGCAGGTTCCACGCCTCGTTGCCGCCACAGCGGGTCTTCGCGTCGTCCGCCTCGACCGCGCCGTCGACCGCGACCGTCTTCAGCGGAGAGTCCGATCCGGCGAAGTCGACCTGCTTGGCGTTGAACTGCTTGATCCCGGCCCCGGAGCCGGTCGGGTTGTAGTTCACGGTCGCGCCCGGGCTGGCGTCGCCGAACAGCGAGATGGCCTGCTCGATGGCGTTCTTCTGAGCTGTGGAGCCTTCACCGTTCAAAGTGCCGGTGACGCCCGATCCGCTGCCACTGCCGGTCGAGCCGGTGCCGTTGTTGTCCGAGCCGCAGCCGGTCAGCGCGAGGGCGCCGATCAGGGTCAGGCTGGTCAGGGAGACCATACGGGGGAGCTTCAATGCAGTGCCCTCTCAGTGCTCACGGACGGCGCATCCATCCCCGGGCACGCCAGGTCACTGATGTGACCAGCGCTGAACCTAAACAGGAGAAGTAAAGCGATCTGGGGTGGCGGGTGAACGAACCGTGAACAGGGCGCCGACATCGATGGAAGCTCTGGAGACACCGGGACGACCAGCCGGTTAACGCCCTCGGGCCTGCGAGCAGACCCATTCGCGGATCAGGGCAATTCGGCCCAGAACACCCGGCCGCGGTGGTGATGAGCGATCAGTACCTGACCCGCAGCCAGCCATGGATCGGTGTCGGGCAGTCGCGCGCGCGTCTTCGAATCACTCTGTGTGGCAATGGCATTGACCACGCCCGCCAAGACCGGGCGATGAGTGCAGATCACGGTGTGGCCTGGTTCAGTGAGCAGTTCCAGTACCCGCGACCGGGTCCGGCGCGGGTGCCTGGCGTAACTGCGCTCGGTCAGCTGCTTGGTCGATTGGACGGTCAGGCCGCTGACCGCCTCATACGGTGCCAGGGTGGCCAGGCAACGGGTCCAGGGTGAGCTGATCAGCCGGTCCGGTCGCCAGCAGTCCAGCAGCCGCGCCAGCCGGGCCGATTGATCCAGGCCCGCCTCGGCCAGCGGGCGCCCGGCGTCGTCCCCCTTCCAGGACGAGCGGCTGACCGACTTGGCGTGCCGGACGACGATCAGCTGTCCGGCGGCCAGCTGGCCTTGGCGGTCGAGTTCCAGCAGGCGGTCGAGTGGAGGATGGTCGCTGGGCCGGGTCAATCGCTGTCGTGCCTCACCAACTGAAACCCATTCCAGATCAGCGATTTCGGCTCGTGACGCAGTGGGCTGGCCCTCCTCGGCGGGCTGGGCCGACCAGTAGGTGACCCGCTTGTGCCGGTGGTCGGGCATCAGATAGCGAACGTTGGGCAGCGGGGGGCCGAGGACGGCGCGAACCCCGGTTTCCTCCAGCACTTCCCGGATCGCTGTCTCGGCCAGCCGTTCGTCGGCCTCGGCTTTGCCCTTCGGCCAGGACCATTCGTCCCAGCGGGCGCTTCGCACCAGCAGCACCCGGAGCTGGCCGGCCGGATCGCGGCGCCAGCACAGCGCGCCGGCCGCTTCGACCGGGGAACCGAAGCTCCCCAGCAGGCGGGCCCGGCGACGGTCCTGGCTTGGCACACCTGGCACTATCCCAGACCGGGCCGAAAGCCGCGCCGCGCGCGGATGAGCTGGGGTCAGCTGCTGAAGGGCACGCGGTCGTCCAGGCGCAGGGACAGGCGCCCGGCGCCGCGCCAGAGCCGGGCGACCAGATCGCGATCCTGAGGCAGGACCAGGTTGCCCATCACCCGCAGCGCCACCGTCATCAGCAGTTGCGAGCGCATGCCGATGGGTCCGAGGTGACGGATCACGCCGGGCACGGTGAGCAGAGTGGCCAGCCGCCGGGCGATCGAGAAGGCCTGCCCGTAATGCTCCTGCAGCACGGCGGGCCAGGCCTGGCCCAGATCGGCGCCGGCGCCGAGCAGTTCGGCCACCAGCCGCCCGGTCTCGAGCCCATAGTCGATCCCCTCGCCGTTGAGCGGATTGACGCAACCGGCCGCATCACCGATCAAAGCCCAGTTCGGGCCGGCCACGCCACTGACCGCGCCGCCCATCGGCAGCAGCGCGGACCGAAGCGCCCGCGGTTCGCCGGTCAGTTCCCAGTCGTCCCGCCGCAGGCCGGTGTACACCTCGACCAGGGAGCGCAGGTTCACCTCGGCCGGGCGCTTGGCGGTGGCCAGGGTGCCGACTCCGATATTGACCTGTCCATCGCCGAGCGGAAACACCCAGCCGTAGCCGGAATACAGCTCGTGCTGAGCGCCGCGCAGTTCCATGTGTGAGGTGATCCAGCCGTCGTCGCTGCGACCGGACTTGATGTAGGCCCGCGCCGCCACGCCATATGCCGTCCCGCGGTGCCACTTCCGGCCGAGCGCGCGGCCGAGCTGCGAGCGAGCGCCGTCGGCGACGATCAGGCGCTGGCAGCGAATCTCGGCCTCGTCCTGCCCTGGCTGTGCGGGTGCGAACCTCACCCCGGCGACCCGATCGCCGGCGCGGATCACACTGGTGGCGCGGGCGTTCTGCACCGGGACGGCGCCGCGGGCCAGCGCCGTGTCCCTGATCACGGCATCCAGCTCGGTTCTGGGGACGGCACTGCCGGTTCCCGGCAGCGAGCCGCCGGGCCAGGGCAGATAGAGCTGCTGGCCGAAACCGCAGGCCCGCAGGCCCCGATTGACCGGCTGCCGGCTGAGCCAGCCGGCCACGCCCATCCGATCCAGTTCGGCCACCGCGCGGGGCGTCAGCCCGTCGCCGCAGGCCTTGTCCCGCGGGAATGTCTCCTTATCGGCCAGGACGACGTCCAGACCCTGACCAGCGCACCAGGCCGCTGCAGCCGCTCCGGCTGGCCCAGCGCCCACCACCAGCACGTCGGTGGCGGCCGGGATGGCCAGAGTCTTCGGGCTCATTCCTCCAGTGTGCTGGGTGGCCGGCCGCACGCTGAGGCCGGGCCTGGGTGCACGCCCACGGCTGGTGGCCCGGCTGAGTCAGGTGCGGACGCTGCGGGGAATCACCCGACTGAGCCGCTTGGCCGAGCGGCTGGCGATCAGGTGGGCCTGCAGGTCGGTCAGCGGCTTGCCATCGTCGTCCACGCTGTGCCGGGTCCAGACGCCGTCACCGTCCAGGTGCCAGGACGAGATCTGCGCGCTCATGCTCAGCGTGAGCAGCTCGTCCAGCTCGGCGATGTCGCGCGGGTCACGCAGCCGGACCATGGCCTCGACCCGCCGGTCCAGGTTGCGGTGCATCATGTCGGCGCTGCCGATGTAGA
>CALMAR010000316.1 GCA_937859855.1 uncultured Kineosporia sp. | reverse complement strand
TGCCAGTGACCAGTGCGGTGATCGCGGTGCCAGCCGGATCGGGCAGCTGGGCGGAGGCGACGTCGGCGATCGGCTGACCGGGGGTCAGCGGGGTGGGCGCGGGGATCTGGGACAGGCCGTCGTTGACCGCACTCAGCGCTGCCTGGGCGATGGCAGCCCAGTCCTCGGCGTCACCGGACCGTGGTCCGGGCACCATAGGCGAAGCGGAGAACGACATCTGACTGAATCCTTAGGCTTGGTGGCCGGCCCGGGCGCTGATGGCGCTCATGGCGTGGCCACAATCAGGGCGGCGAGCTTCTGACCGGATGAACCTGGTACCGCCATCGCGAACGTGCTGGCTGCTGCCGTCACGGCCAGCGGGCGGGAGGTCTTGTGCCCGAGGTTGATCACATCCCCGATCGAGAGCCGGCCGATCTGTGACGACGGGAGCCGGATCGGATCGAACCGGACCGACACGTCCACCTCGACGTCGGTGAGCCGCTGCTGGGTCCGGGCCGCCGCCATCGATCGCAGCTGGGCCTCGTTGGCGTTGTCCTTGCGCCGGGCGACCACCTCGAGGGCGGGGGCGAGCATGGCGTAGGGCAGGCACAGGTCGCAGCTCGCCACTCGCTCACCAATGGTCAGTTGCATGCGCGAGACGACGACCGGGTCCGTGGCGGCAGCGGCCTGGACGAACTGTGGGTTGCTCTCCAGGGCCAGCAGCGCGGGGGTGGTATGCGTGATCGGCTCCAATGCGTAGGACAGTTCGCGCAGCACGCGTGCGAACAGATGCCGGACGAGTGCCTGCTCGATGTCGGTCAGCGGGCGGCTGGGCTGATCGTCGCCGCCGGGACCGCCGAGCAAGTGGTCGATCATGGTCAGCAGGCTGGTCAGATCGATGCTCAGCAGGGCCTTTCCCTGCAGTGGTTCCAGGGACATCACAGCAGTGACGCTCGCTTCGGGCAGTCCGCTCAGGAATTGGTCGTAGCTCATCTCCTCCAATTGGTTCAGGCTCAGGTGGGACAGGGCCCGCAGGCCGGTCGTGAGCACGGTCGTGGCCTGCCTGCCGAAGGTCTGCATCGCGACCTTGAGCAGGTGGGAGTCCTCGCGCGCCAAGCGAACGGGCCTGCGGAAGTCGTACGTGCGAGCCTCTCCGCCACGCTGAACGCCGCCGCGCGTCGTCGCCTGATCGGAGTAGCCCACAAAGTGCCACATCGGAAAGTGACGGCCGATTCTTTAACCGGCGGGGCTGTGACCGTGCTCCCTGGTCAGTGCAGGCGCACCGACCAGCGGCCGGGCTCGCCACTGGCCAGCAGGGTGCTCAGCGGCGGCACGTCAATCCGCCAGAAGCTGCTCGGAGGCGCTTGCAGCGCGTGCACCGCTACGGCCCGTAACAGGGCGGGGTGGGTCACCGCGATCACCCGGTCCTGGTCTCGCTCATCCAGCCATCGGCCTGCACGGCTGATCACTTCAGTCAGGTTCTCGCCGTGATGTGGCCGGGCGTGCGGGTTTTCGAGCCATTCCTGGACGCCGCCGGGCTGTTGAGCGGCCAGCTCGTCCAGCGTTCGGCCGGTCCAGTCCCCGGCCTGCCAGTCCGCCAGTGCCTGATCGGTCGCGGGCTGGCTGAGTTGCAGGAGCTGGGCGGTCTGACGGCAACGCATTTCTGGGCCGGTCAGCGCGGTGGCCCGGCCGGGGTTCAGCGGAAGTGCCACGGCCAGCTGCCGGGCAGCCCGCTCGGCGCCCGGTTCGAGCGGCTCGTCCTGGGGGAACCGGGCCGCCCGGGTGGCTCCGGTCGCGCCGTGGGCGATCATCAGCACGCGGGTGACGGCCACGCCGGCTCACCCTATGCGCTGATCGCGCAACTTCTTTCATGATCAGCGCCAAAAGGGGGCTAGCGCGCAGGTTTGGCCATGATCAGCGCATCGATTGCCGCACCGACGTGACGCAGGCCGGCGCTCCGGCCGGTTCCGGATGGCCCTACTGCATGACGAATGTGGCGGACTCCGTGCCGTCCAGTGATCGGTAGTTACCTTCAGGGACTTAACAGCAGGTCAGGGCCTTGATGCGAGGCCGGTTCATGACACCGGCTGCGCCTAAGGTCCGCCGAGTCAGTGCACACATCGTGCACAACGTGCACAGGCTTTAGCGGATCTCCAAAACCAGGTGGCCCCCGGCGGGTAAGCACACCAGCCGAGGGCCTGGACCCGGAGGAGACCCGGACCCATGAGCATCATCCTTGAAACCCGTATCTATTCCTCTCAGCCGCCCTCGCACGCGCCGTGGTGCGCCGCGCCAAGTCGTCGCCATAACGGCCCCTGCTACTCGGAGCCGATCGAGACACCGGTCGGCGGGGTGTGGCTCAGTGACCGCCCGGGCGGCGCGGCGATCATCGCGGACACGCCTCCCACCTTGACCATGCCGGTGTCGGTCGCGGCGGTGTTGATGGCGGCGCTGGCGGAACTGCTCGCGCAGGCGGGACTCCCGGCCTGTGAGCCGGTCCCGTCGTGGTCGGCGGTGGTCGACGGTCTGGACAAGCGGGACCTGCTCGCCTTGGCCGCCGCTGTGACTGCTCGCCTGGCCGGTGCCCGGTGAGTGCCCAGAGAGGCCCGCTGCGTGCCGATGCGGGCCTGATCGATCTGTCCGTCGTCCTGCTTGCGGTAGCGGTGCTGGCGGCCATCGCAGGGGCTTCCGGCATCTGGGCCGGGGCTGGGCTGGCCGGGCTCCTGCTGGCGGCTCTGGCGCCCGTCCTGGTGGTCGCTGCGGTGGTCATCACCGTGTCGGGCGACCGGCGCCGCAACCGGTTCGCCGCCGCCGATGGGGACAAGGCCATCGCGGCTGTTGTCCCAGCCGAGGCGGCGAAAGGCGACCAGGCCGGATCCGGGGCCGTGGCCGCCGCTTTCGCGGTCAGCACGGCCGGTGAGGCTGAGCGGCTGGCCGATGCGGGTGATGCGGCTGTCGGCCTGGTCGCTGTGTTCGCGGCCGTGGTGGTGCCGATCGCGCTGGCGGTGGCCGCGTTGTTCCCGCAGCTGACCAGTCAGCCTGGAACTCCGCTGAAGCCAGCCGATCGGGTGGTGAAGGTCGAGCGGGTTTGTTACTCGACCGGGACCGCCTCGGACGTCACCACCTGGGGCGACGGAACGCTGACCGCTGTCGGCGAGTACCCCTGCCGTTGGAGAGGGGCGAACCGGTGAGCGCGGTACGGAAGCCGACCCCGGCGCAACTTGCCGGGGAGGCCTTCGAGGCGATCCGGGCGATCAACCAGCAGACGATCAGGAACAGTCTCGACGGCTACGAGTGGCCGTCCGACGTGTTCGACACAGTCCTCCAGTCGGCCCGGACCGTGCAGGGACTTCAGCAGGCTTTGGAGCAGGCCGGGCGCTGGCTGCAGAAGCGCGGCCACAAAGGCCTAGTCGGGGTCGACGCGGAGGGGCGGCAAGAGGATCTGCCGCGATCCCTGGCCGGGCTCATGACGGCCCGGGACGCGGCGGCCCTGTTGTACTCCGAGCTAGACGAGGTGGCGCAGCGCACCGCGCATCTGACCAGCCGCGAGCCCGTTGGCGGTGGTTCCCGGTGAGCGACTACCTGACGACTCGTCTCGGCCGGGTCGGGTCGTGCCTGTGGCTGTACGCGATGAGCGCTGTCATCGTCCCGCTGGTCGTGTTAGGCGGCTGGCACCCGCTCGCCACGCTGGCGGCGGATGTCTTGTTGAACGTGGTCCTGCTGGCCCGGGTGCACCGTGATCTGCGGGCGTTCCCCGGCGCGTGGGACCGTCTCGCCCCCAGGCTGCCGGTCGTCGCCGCCGGCTGCGTCCTCGCCGGGACACTCACCAGCCCGTTCAACCACAACCACGGCCTGCACCCCCTGTTCTGGGTCGCGCTCCCGCTGAT
>CALMAR010000315.1 GCA_937859855.1 uncultured Kineosporia sp. | reverse complement strand
GTGCTGCGGCTGCGCCGCTTCCTCGCCTACGCCGCCGCGATCGGTGCGGTCGGCATCGTGCTATTCGGCTACATCGGGGCCTCCTCGTTCACGCTCCAGGACAGCTTCGGGCTGTCCCCGCAGCAGTACGGCCTCGTGTTCGCGCTCAACTCCGTGGGCATCTTCCTGGGCGGCACCCTCGCCGCCCGGCTGTCCGGACGCGTGGACGCGGGTCGCCTCCTCGTGACCGGCCAGATGGTCCTGATCGTCGGGGTCGCGGTGCTGACCGTGGGGGTGGCCGTGCACGCGATCGTCCTCGTCTGCGCCGGGCTCTTCCTCACCATCTCCAGCATCGGCCTGGTGATGCCGTCGTCGATGTCGCTGGGGATGGCCGCCTCCGGGGGGCGCGCCGGCTCGGCGGCGGGCGTCTTCGGCATCGTCCAGTTCGCCTGCGGCGCCGCAGCCTCACCGCTGGCCGGCTCGGGAGGGTCGCCCTGGTCGCTGGTCGTCGTGCTGGGCGTCGGTGCCGTCGTCGGACCGATCCTGCTGCACCTGCTCCGACGTACCGCCCCTCTCCCTGCTGTCGAAGGAGTTCAGCCATGACCGCTCGACCGTTCCCGAAGCTTGCTCCGGGGCGTCGCCTCCGCCGGCCACCAGGTCGAGGGCGGCAACCTCACCAGCGACACCTGTTCGTCGAGCATGTGCAGCCGACAGTCTTTTCGTGAGCCGTCGGGTCGCGCGTTCAACGGCTACGAGCTCTGGCGTGAGGACGTCGACCTCGCCGCCGGGACGGGCCTGAACGCCTACCGTTTCTCAGGGATACCCACGTGAGTCGCCTGACGGCGAAGCTCGACGCGCGGGACCGCACGCACGTTCGCGATCCGCGTCCGCGATGCCGGTTCGCGGAAAGACGGGACCCGCACCGCGGTTTCGTGGATGGCCGCAGACGGCTTCCACTTCGGCTCAGCCGTCCACCAGTCCACTTCTGACGATGGCAGCGTAGACATGAGCGCTGGGCTTGGGGATTCGCCGGAAGGTCTCACGGTCCACGGCGTGCAGGCCGAGGTGGACCGTGTAGCCGAAGAGCCATTCGTAGTTGTCCATCAGCGACCAGTGGCAGTAGCCGAGTACCGGTACGCCTTCTTCGATGCTGTCGAGAAGCCTGCTCAGGGACGGCTCGATGAAGGCTACGCGTTCGGTGTCGTCATCGGTGGCCCTGCCGTGCTCGGTCACCATGATCGGTACACCGGTCTGGGCGTAGGTGTAGGCCACGGCTCCGGCCAACGAGTCGGTGTCGACGGCCGAGAAGAGTCCCTCGGGTGCTGGTCCGCCGTCGGCTCCTACCTCGCCGTGCGCGTCGTACCACGCGCGTTCGTAGTTCTGCACTCCGATGAAGTCGTCCTCGCGCGCAAGTCGCAGCCAACGGGCGTAGACGTCGTAGCGCTTGCGGTCCCGCACCGACGGGTCGTCACCGAACACCCGGTCATCCACGACTGCGAGCGACAGGCCCACGGGTAGGTCGGGTCGTCTGCTCTTGATGGCTGCACGTGCGGCTCGGTGACCTGCCTGCATGCCGTCGGCCATCGCGTCCAGCTCCTCGGGCAACATGACGCTGGAGAGCCGGTAGCGCTCGACCCCTGCTGCTTTCGTTGCCGCGACGATCGTCGCGCGTTCCAGATCGGCCACGAAGCTCGGCAGCGCGAACCACGTGAGGAGTCGCGGCAGATTGGGCTCGTTGAGCGTCACGGCGTAGGCGATGCGGTCCCCGAAAGCGGACATCACCCTGTCGCAGTAACGAGCGAACAGTCTCGGCGCATCAGGATCGAGCCAGGAACCCCGGGCCGCGAACCAGTGCGGGGACGTGTAGTGGTTCAGGGTCACGATGGGAGACATCCCACGCTCCAGGCAGCGGTCCACGATCCCTTCGTAGTGAGCAAGCGCAGCGAGGTCGAACTCACCTTCGACCGGCTCGACACGCGCCCACTCCACCGAGAAGCGGTAGGCGCTCAAACCCATGCCCGCAGCGAGGTCCACATCCTCACGCCACAGTTCGTAGTTGTTGCATGCAAGTCCGGAGGGTTCGCGGAACACGGTCGGAGACACGTGTTCGGCGAACCAGGTGTCGCTGGTCGTGTTGTTGCCCTCGACCTGGTGGCCCGAGCTGGCCACGCCCCAGAGGAAGTCCGCTGGGAAGGCACGTCCACTCATGCGCACTCCTCGGGTAGTAGTCGCAGCTCAGGCTCGCGCGTGGCCCTGCGCTGACCGATTCGCGGGCGTGTGCAGACCGACAGCTTCGATGCAACGCTCCAGGACAGGTTCGCAATCATCCCCCGTCCCAGCCGGTCCTCGTACCGTCTTGGCCCGCAACCGCTCGGCGGCACCTACGGCGTGAGACCGGCGAGGTCGATTGGTCTAGCCCCCGGGCGGTTCGGCGTCCAGCTCGTCCAGGGTCCGGCGCGCGACGGCGAAGGCGGTGTTGGCGGCCGGCACCCCGGCGTAGACCGCGGTGTGCAGCAGCACCTCCTTGATCTCGTCCCGGGTCAAACCGTTGTTCAGCGCGCCGCGCACGTGCAGCGGCAGCTCCTCAGAGCGGCCCAGCCCGGCCAGCAGCGCCAGCGTGATCAGGCTGCGCTCGCGGCGTCCCAGACCCTCCCGGGTCCAGACCTCGCCCCACGCGTACCGGGTGATGAAGTCCTGGAAGTCGGCGGTGAACTCGGTCGTCCGCTCGATCGCGGCGTCCACGTGCGCGTCCCCGAGCACCGCCCGGCGCACGCGCATCCCCTCGTCGTAGCTCATCGCATGTGCTCCATCAGCAGCAGGGTGCAGGCGTCGGGGTCGGCCAGCGGGGCCAGGTGCGACACGTCCGGGACGACGGCCAGCTCGGCACCGGGGATGCCTGCCGCGATCAGTTCCGAGTGCGGTACCGGGGTGGCCGGGTCGTCGGCGCCGGCCAGCACCAGGGTGGGCGCGGTGATCGACGGCAGCCGGTCCCGCAGGTCCATCGCGGCGATCGCCTCGCAGCAGCCGGCGTACCCCTCGGCCGGCGTGCGCAGCAACGACTGCCGGCTGGCCTCCACCACCTCCGGGTGGGCCTGGGCGAAGTCCGGGGTGAACCAGCGCAGCACCACCTGGTCGGCCACCCCGGCCATCCCCGAGACCCGCACGGTCTGCGCCCGGCCGAGCCAGAAGTCGGCCGGCGGCAGGTGCGCGGACGTGCAGCACAGCGCGCGCCGCCGCCCCCGGCCGGGCACCTCGGAGGCCAGCCACATCCCGGTCATCCCGCCGAGCGACAGCCCGCAGAACGAGAACTCGCCCACGCCGAGCGAATCCAGCGTCCGCCGGGCGTCGCTGCCGACGTCGTCGATCGTGTAGGGCCCGGGCGGAGGGTCGCCGGCGTGGCCGCGGTGCTCCAGCATGATCAACCGGAAGCGTTCCGCGAAGGCGGGCAGCTGGCGGGCCCACATCTCGGGGTGCTGGCCCACCGAGGGGGAGGTCACCAGCACCGGGCCGTCCGGGTCGCCGAACTCCAGGTGGTGCACCATCACCCGATCATCCCCCGCGCCTCCAGCGCCCGGTCCACGAGCTCGCCCGCGGCACCCGGATCGAGCGCGCCGCCGGTGGTGGCGAGCAGGGTGTCGACGTGCGCCCGCATCCGGTCCGGGTGCACGTGGACGC
>CALMAR010000314.1:4051-4282 GCA_937859855.1 uncultured Kineosporia sp. | reverse complement strand
GGTGAGCGGAACCCAGGCGACGTCGATCGCCTCGTGGTCGGGATCGTCCTCGATGGTCAGTGATCCGCTGACCGCGACCAGCAGATAGTGATGGACGTGCTTGTGCACCCGTTTGCCGTCGACCGAGAACCAGTAGTCGATGGTGCCCAGTGAATCGACGATCTCGCCAATGATGCCGGTCTCCTCGGCGATCTCCCGGACGGCCGCCAGCTCGGCGGTCTGCACCAGCTC
>CALMAR010000314.1:0-4041 GCA_937859855.1 uncultured Kineosporia sp. | reverse complement strand
ACCCTTCGGCAGGCACCACTCCACCCGCCCGGCCCGGGTCAGCCGGACGATCACCGCAGCCACCGGGGACCGGCCCGACTGGTCCACCACCAGCCCCCCGGCTGAGGTCTCCTCCACGGTCGGCAACGACCGGCGCGGCCCATGCTGCGGCCGGAAGGACGGATGGGGCATGAAGTCACTGTAACTACCCCTGGCCTTCGCATCTGGCACGCTTGTGGCCCGTGCCAGCCGAAGACGTCGCGACCGCTCAGCGCCGGGCCGCCGCGCAGCTGGCGCCGCTGCGCCCGATGCTCGAAGACCTCGGGTCGCGCTTCGCCGCGGCTGGGCATCGGCTGGCTCTGGTCGGTGGCCCGGTGCGGGATGCGCTGCTCGGCCGGCCGATCACCGACCTGGATTTCACCACCGATGCCCGGCCCGAGCAGACCCTGCCGTTACTGGCGCGCTGGGGGGATGCGCACTGGGAGATCGGCCGGGAGTTCGGCACTATCGGCGCCCGCCGGGGCGAGCACGTGGCCGAGGTGACCACCTATCGGTCCGACCAGTACGACCCGGCCTCGCGTCGTCCCCAGGTGCAGTTCGGCGATCGGCTGGACGCCGATCTGGGCCGCCGCGATTTCACCGTCAATGCGATGGCGCTCGAACTGCCGTCACTCAGCTTCGTCGACCCGTTCGGCGGCCTGAACGATCTGACCAGCCGGACTCTGCGCACCCCATCCGCACCGGAGATCTCGTTCAGCGACGACCCGCTGCGGATGCTGCGAGCGGCCCGTTTCAGCGCGCAGCTGGGGCTGCGGGTGCGGCCCGAGGTGGCCGCGGCGATGACCGAGTTGGCGCCCCGGATCGAGATCGTCTCGGCTGAGCGGATTCAGGCCGAGCTGACCAAGCTGATGCTGGCCTCCGGCCCCCGAGCGGGGATCGAGCTGCTGGTCACCACCGGCCTGGCCGAGCTGGTGCTGCCCGAGCTGCCCGCGCTGAAGCTGGAGATCGACGAGCACCACCGGCACAAGGACGTCTACGAGCATTCGCTGATCGTCCTGGAGCAGGCGATCGCGCTGGAGGATGGGCCGGCCGGGCCGGTGCCGGGCCCGGATCTGGTGCTCCGGCTGGCGGCACTGCTGCACGACATCGGCAAGCCCGCGACCCGCCGGTTCGAGCCGGGCGGCGGGGTCAGCTTCCATCATCACGAGGTGGTCGGGGCCAAGCTGGTGGCCAAGCGGCTCAAGGCGCTGCGGTTCGACAAGGACACCGTCGCGCAGGTGGCGCGGCTGACCGAGCTGCACCTGCGGTTCCACGGTTATCGGGATGGCGCCTGGACCGATTCCGCCGTCCGCCGCTACGTCAACGACGCCGGCCCACTGCTGGAAAGACTGAACCGGCTGACCCGCTCGGACTGCACCACCCGCAACCGGCGCAAGGCCGCGCAACTGTCGGCCGCTTACGACGACCTCGAGGACCGGATCGCGCGGCTGCGGGTGGAGGAGGCGGTGGACGCGATCCGCCCCGATCTGGACGGGAACCAGATCATGCGCATCCTCGGCATCGGGCCGGGCCGGGATGTGGGCCGGGCCTGGGCATTCCTCAAGGAGTTGCGCCTGGACCGCGGCCCGCTGCCGGTCGAAGCCGCCACCGAGGAGCTGTTGCGGTGGTGGGAGCTGAACAAGCCGGGCTGAGGTGCTGCCCCGGCGTGTCGATCACCGCTTCGTCGCGCTGAGGGCTGGACTTGATGTAGGTATGAGGGTTTTCTTCACAACCCGTTGGCCGGTGGGGTTGGGTACGCCTAGGCTTGCCGAGCCTCGGGCGAAGGGGCGGGAAAGTGGCGTCTGCCAGACGTTGACTGAGGCTTTGCCCGACAGTGACCGTGCGTGGGCGCATCCGCCGTTGATGGAGGAGATGTTTCGGAGTGCAGACAGGTATCTCCTTCGCTGTCGGCCAGCTCCTTGCCGTGGTGGCACCCAGAACGGTGCTGGTCGTCGATGCACCCACGGACTGGTCGCTGGCGGGGCCGCTGTGGGAACTGGCGCTGGACGACGCACCGGTGGACGAGATCCTGGACGTGCTGATCCGCCGGGGGATCCGGACGGCGCCCAGCTTTGCCGTGGTCCGGGTCGAGAACGACGCGGTCCGTGCGCTGGTCCGCGGAAACGTGCCGGTCTGCTTCGAGCGATCCGGCGAGCCGGTCCGGCTGGATGCCACCGGAGCCACGAGCTGGCTGGAAGGACTGATCTCCGGCGCACGCCGGGTGCTGGTGGGCGATGTGGATCCGAACACGCCGATGCCCTATCTGGTCTCCACCGGGGTGGTGCTGGTGTCCGGCCTGGCTCTGCCCACTGGGGCGGACCTGTCGCAGGAGGCTGAGCCACAGGCCGGGGTGTCTGGTGAACTGGCGGCCAGTGGTTCCGATCAGGGTGGCTCTGAGCAGGGTGGCTCTGAGCAGGGTGGGGCCGATCAGGGTGGTGCCGATCAGGCGGCCGGCGACCGGGACGACCACGACCTGGAGGACGACGACCCGGGTGGCGGCTGGGACGGCGGCAGCGGCGGCCGTCCGGCTGGCGTTCCCCCCGTCTACCCGGTTCCGGCGTCCGCGGGTCCGGCCCGGGTGGTTGATCTGACGCGCAGCGCCGCCCCGGTGGCCGTGCCGGCTGGGGTGGGAGCCGAAGGCGCGTACGCCGGGATGAACGGCCACGCTCCGGCGGTCCTCGCGCAGCCGCCCGGAGGGCCAGACGTCGATGAGCCGGAATCGTCCACCGCCACGGGCCAGGAGCAGGCGGAGCTGAACGTCGCCGAAGCCGAGGCGGAGCCGGACCTCGCCGAAGCCGAGGCGGAGCCAGCCGGGGACGCCGAAGTTGAGCCCGATACACCCGCTGAGGAGCGGGCCGCCGGGGTCTGTGAGGACGTTCCTGAGGCCGGTACGCAAGTCCCAGCCGAAGCAGCCGAACCAGCCGAACCAGCCGAACCAGCCGAGTTGACGGCGAAGACTCCGGAACCGGTGAGTCAGGCCGGCCCCGCGAGTTCTCCTGATCAGCCAGCATTGCCCGCAGCCGAGCAGTTTCCGGTCTCGTATCCTCACTCGGCCAAGGCCGAACCCGGCGTCAGCGAAACTGAAGTCGATGACCTTGAAGCCAGCGACAGCGAGGCCGGCGAGAGCGGCACCAGCGAAACCGACACCAGCGAAACCGACGCGGTGCCGCCCGAGCAAGTGCAACTTGAGGCCTCCGACAGCGAGCCCGAACCTGAAATCACGGCAGAACCGGCCCAGGACCAGCCCGTCGCATCGCCGGACCAGCCGGTCGATCACGTCGATCAAGCGGCAGTCGAGGCCGATGAGGCCGGTCGGGCCGATCCGTTCGCCCCGCCATCCGGGTACCGGTTCAGTGATCAGTTCAGCAACTACGGGGACAGCTACCACAACGGATACGACCCGTCGTTCGAGGAGCTGATCAGCAGTTCGTCCGCCGGCGATGAACCCAGGCCGTTCGCTCAGTCTGAGCCGGGGCCGGTGGATGAGCCGCCGCAGGTCGTGGTCGATTCGTCTGACCTGTTGGTCGGTGCCGTCCCGGAAGGACCCAGCCCGGCCGATCTGCCCAACCTCGACCCGCCTGCGGTGTCGCTGCCGCTCACCCCATCAATCGGGGACGGTGACTCCGCCACGCTCACCCCGGGGGCGATGCCCCAGCAGGCGGAACCGGCCGATTCACCGCGGACCGGCGTCGGCCTGCCGCCGCCCTGGCAGCCTCCGGCTCCGGACCAGCGGGTCAACGGCAACGGCTACGGCAACGGCAACGCCCCGGGCTATCGGGACCCGTTCGCTCCGCCGGTCTCCCGTTCCGGCAATGGCGATGAGCCGCAGAATCCGCCGTCCTACTACAGCCGTCCCTGGGATGATCCCGGCCAGTCCGCCACCCCGGGGCAGAGCGAGACCGATGATCTCGCGGGGTCCGAATCGGAGGCCAACCGCGAGCTGCCTTACCGGGTGCGCGGCGAGTCCCTGCGGCCGGAGCAGCGTGAACCGCTGCGCAGCCCGGCCGAACCCACCGGCTACAC
>CALMAR010000313.1 GCA_937859855.1 uncultured Kineosporia sp. | reverse complement strand
GCGCAGGCGATCGCGTCGCTGGCCTCGCCGCTGGCGGCGTCCATCACGGGCGCAGTGCTGCGCGTCGACGGCGGAATGACCTCGTTACGGGTCGGATAGGGGCGCCGGGACCGGCTGCTGGAGCGTGCCTTCCGAGGCCTTCTGCTCAGCGCGTGTGGCTGCGTCCCGGAGCTCGCGCTCCAGTTCCTCGGCGGCCCTGACCGCGTCGGCGAGAGTGAGCGCGGTGGTGGCGCTGAGCCGCTTGGACAGCGCCGCCCGCTTCTTTCGTAGTTCTTTGATCTCCTTCCGCATTGCCTCACGGAAGGCTGCGGCTTCGCGGCGGCGAAGGACGTCCATGCGTTCTCGCCGCTCACTGGTCGACCCATCGGAACGAAGGCAGAGCCATTCATCCGACCTTGCGATTGCCGGGCCGCCAAGTTCTGCCGCCCGAGCTCGATGCTTCTTCCAGGTTCCGTTCAGCACCTCGAAGCCCTCATCGAGGAGTGCCTGCCTGCTTTCGCCGCGGCCCCGGCGCATCGGATCTCTCTGCTGGCCAATCAGTTCGAGGATCCTCCTATGCACGACCATTCCCTCGCAACGGCGGAACAGCTGGATGGCGCGCTCATCGCCACCTCTTGGCGCCAGGATCGCGTCGCGATCGGCTTTGCTGAGGCTCATCAGGAAATTCGCCGGTAGTTCCGCTGAGCCACGCCTGTGTATCCATCGAGCGCTGTTCAATCCGGCTGGCCGCTGAATAGTTCGCTTCAGGTCCCGGTTGCCGCCAACCAGGATTTCTTCATGTATGCGGATGAGCCCGACCGCCAGTTCGTCGGAAAGGTCGTCTCCATACACAAGCAAACAGATGTGCCCGACCGCCTCTTTGGGAATCTGCCAGCCACCGAAGCTTCGGGACCACTTGCAGTCGACGTCGATGCCAGCGACGTCAAAATCCATGCCCGCGATTCCCGGCTTGAGATCGAACGCGTCACGGATGACGTTTTCGAGATTCACGCCGACGTACGCCTTCTCCTGGTTGTTGCATTGATCGAGATTCCAGCGGCGCGTCCGCCCAGAGGAAATGACTTCGTCCAGCGCCTGCCGGATACAGGAGCCGAATACGTTTCTGCGCTGATCAAAGAATTGGAAGACCCGATCCAGCTCCGCGTCCTCCGGCCGTGATGTTGGCGGATTCTCGGCAGCAGCATTCTCATCCCTGGCGTGGTCGCCGCCTGCGGCCCCGTCCACAGACGGATAGAACTGCTCTTCCTGCAGGTCGAAGAGGTATGTGCTTGGGTCGTCCTCGCCTCCCGCCACGGCAGCGAGGGTGCCAGCGGTGCCAGCGCCGGTCAAACCAGATCAGCTGACGCGAGAACGTTTCGCCGCCAGGTAATCGTGCCGGGCGTGCACCGCCTGACCGGTGAAGGCCTTGAACTCACCGAGGGCATAGGCGATCCCCTGCGGAGTCTGCGTCTCAACAATGGAGAAGTCATGCGAAAGATGCTCCAGCCGTCGCTCGATGGCGGTGACCGAAAGGGTGCCTTCAAGCCTCACCGTCAGATCGATCACAGTGAGCGGCCCCTCCGCATGATGCAGAACCCGGTAAAGGTCGTCCTGCACAACCGCCTGCATTTCCGCTTGAGGCTTCGCCACTCCTTCATGACGCAGAGCCGACGCGATGGCCCGGCCCACGGCTTCGGCAACCGGCGGTGGAAATGCGTTTCCGATCTGGCGATACGTGGTTGTCTTCCGGCCCCGGATTTCCCATCCCCAGGTGTCGTCCCAGCCTTGCAGGCGCTGGACCATGCTGGTGGTGAGCTTGGGCAGGCCCACGAATCGGTCGATGTCTGGCCGGGGAAAGCTCCGGCCCGGCGGGGCATCGGCGATTCCAAGCGCATCGACACCCAGGGCACGCCATGCACGTTTGGCCCGCGTGGGACCCAAGTCGGCACCCCCGTGCCGCTTGCTGCCGCCAACGATTGTCGGCGCTACATCGTTGGCCAGGGCCGCCCACTGGCCGGCATGTTTCCAGCCCCCGGACGCCATCGGATCTGCCAGGACCTCACCCACGTGCGCGCCGGGCTTGGTCGGCGCGGGCCAGCTGAAATAGGCCATGTCCTCTGGCTTCATGGCCACCAGAACAAAGCGCGGCCGCAATTGTGGGACTCCATAGTCGGCCGCGTGCAACAGGCGCCATTCACCGGCGTAACCGGACTCGGACAGCCGTCGTAAGACATGTTCACGGTAGGCACCAAATCGCGGCGCCGAGAGACCGCGCACATTCTCCAGCAGAAGCACCCGGGGTTGCACGTGACCGCACGTCTCAATCGCCCAGGCAAATAGATCACGCTCGTCGGTGGCTCCCAGCTGCCGGCCCGCAACAGAGAAGGGCGGGCAGGGGACGCCACCCGCGAGGAGATCGACACCCTGATAGTCACCGGGCTGCCAGAGCTCCGCACTCGCCACGTCACCCTCGGCGACCTTCCAGCCCGGCCGGTTGTAGCGCAATGTCTCACAGGCATGGGGATCAAGTTCGACGGCCAGGACGTGCTCGAAACCAGCGCGCTCGAGTCCCAGGGCCTGCCCACCGGCCCCGGCACACAGCTCCACGACGTCCATCGCGCCCACTCCGGATCTGTCTGGTTCGAGGACAGCTGGCGACATGACCATCTTCCTATACCTGCTGACCGGTGAGCCGACGGGGCACGCCGGGCGCCGGGTGACGAGACGGCGGAGCAGGCCAGCGGAGCAGGAGCTTGGGTCGCCCCGTCCGCGGCCTGGGTTTGTATCCAGCCGGTTGCCCATGGATACCGGACCTGCGTCCGCAGGGTGTGATGTCCAGCCCGCTAACCGCGGCACGACCGGTTTGACGCCTCTTGTCTTAAGAACGTATTACATGTCGTCATTTTACCGTTATCAACTCGTGACACATAAGCGTGCCCGCAGCACCCATGGTGAGAAACACCACTCACTCCCTGGCTCAACCGCGCGGGGACGCCAAACTAGGAGGGTTCGTGCACCTGACGAAGATCGCCCCGCTCGGGCTGGCCCTGCTGTCCGTCAGCCTTCTTGCCGCCTGCGGCGGCAGCGACAACACCAGTAACACTGCCAGCGGCGGTTCCGGTGCGGCCTGTCCGCTGACGAACGCCGCCGATCCGGGCAACTCGAAGGCGCCGACCGGGGTGCCGGCGGCCGCCAACGCACCCAAGCTCACCCAGAAGGGGAGCTACAAGATCGCCTTCAGCCAGAACGCGAGCAACAACCCCTGGCGCCTCGCCGAGACCGCGAGCCTGAAGACGGAGGCGGCCAGTCAGGGCCTCCAGCTGACCGTCACGGACGCCAACAACCAGCAATCCAAGCAGATCGCTGACATCAAAGGCCTCATCGCCCAGAAGCCTGACGCACTTTTCATTGCTCCGATCACGGAACAGATTGCCAACGTGGTGAAGGACGCCGGTGCCGCCAAGATCCCGGTCTTCCTCCTCGATCGCGATGTCGACCACAACATCGCCAAGCCCGGCCAGGACTTCGTCAGCGTCATCCAGTCCGACTTCGTGCAGGAGGGCAAGCGAGCGGCAGTCCAGATGGCCAAGGCCACCGGCGGCAAGGCCAAGATCATTGAGCTGGAAGGCACGACCGGCGCTTCGCCCGCGATCGACCGCAAGAAGGGCTTCGACGACGCCATCAAGCAGTGTTCCGGAATGAAAATTGTGGTGTCGCAGGACGCTGACTTCACCCGCGCCAAGGGCCAGTCGGTCGCCGAGACCCTGCTCCAGTCCCATCCGGACGCGACCGCCATCTACGCGCACAACGACGAGATGGCTCTGGGCGCCATCGCGGCTGTGAAGGCGATCGGCAAGACGCCTGGCAAGGACATCCAGGTCGTGTCCATAGACGGCGAGAAGGACGGCCTGACGGCCGTCGCGGCCGGCGACCTCTACGCGACGGTGGAGTGCAGCCCCCGCTTCGGTCCCAACGCCTTCCAGACCATGATGGACTACGCGGCCGGCAAGCCGGTCCCCACGCTGATCATCAACAACGACCAGCTGTTCACCAAGGACAACGCCGCCGCCAACGTCGCCAAGGCCTACTGAGCCGCCGGTGCACTGTGACCCTGCTGTTGCCAGTGGCATCGACGACTCGCAGGGGCCTGGGGCGTCGCCCTGGGCCCCTGCCCATCGTGAGGAAGAAGGGCTCCTGGTGGCCGACCGTCCAACGCTCCTGCTGTCGATGCAGGCCATTAACAAGAAGTTCCTCGGAGTGCCTGCACTGACCGACGCCCGGCTCGAGGTGGCCCGCGGCGAGGTGCATGCGCTGATCGGGCAGAACGGCGCGGGCAAGTCCACCATGATCAAGGTGCTGACCGGCGTCCTGTCCAGGGACTCCGGGCGGATCGAGTTCGACGGGCGGGAAGTTGCCTTCTCCTCCCCGCACGCCGCACAGCTGGCAGGCCTGTCGACCATCTATCAGGAAGTCAACCTGGTCCCCTTCCGGTCGGTGGCTGAGAACGTCTTCCTCAACCGGGAACCCAAGCGCTTCGGCCTCATCGACTGGGGCGGGATGAATCGCGAGGCTGCAGCGATCCTGCACCGTCTCGACATCGACGTCGACGTCACCCGGCCGCTGTACGAGTACTCGATCGCGACCCAGCAGATGACTGCGCTGGCCCGGGCGCTGTCGACCGAGGCCAAGCTCGTGATCATGGACGAGCCGACGTCGGCGCTGGCCGAGAACGAGGTGCAGACCCTGTTCCGGGTCATCCGCCAGCTCAAGAGCGAAGGCATCTCCGTCGTCTTCGTCTCCCATCGGCTGGACGAGCTCTACGCGGTCAGCGATCGGGTAACCGTGATGCGCGACGGGCACACCGTCGAGGAACGGCTGATGGCGGACATAAGCCGTTATGAACTGGTCTCGAAGATGCTCGGCCGCGAACTGGCCGAGCAGCTCTCGCACCGGCGCTCCGGGGAAGACCACATACGTGAGGGCGTGCAGCCGGTGCTCGAAGCGACCGGCCTGCGCCGGGGCCGCGCCCTCGACGGAGTTTCGGTGACGATCCACTCCGGCGAGATCGTCGGACTGGCCGGCCTGCTCGGATCCGGGCGCACCGAGACGGCCCGCGCCATCTTCGGCGCCGACCCCCTCGACTCCGGCACTGTCGCCGTCAACGGCACGCCGCTGCAGCTCAAGTCACCGGGCGACGCGGTCAGACACGGGATCGGTTTCTCGCCTGAGGACCGCAAGACGGAGGGCATCATCGCGCAGCTGTCGCTGCGGGAGAACCTGACCCTGGCTCTGCTGCCGCACCTGCGGCGCAACGGCATCGTCGACCGCAAGCGCCAGAGCGAGACCGTTGACCGCTTCATCAAGGCGATCGGCATCAAGTGCTCAAGCCCGGACCAGCCGATCCGGGAACTCTCCGGCGGCAATCAGCAGAAGGTGCTGCTGGCCCGCTGGTTGTGCACCAATCCTCAACTGCTGATGCTCGATGAGCCCACCCGCGGCATCGACGTCGGTGCCAAGCGCGACATTCAGGTGCTGATCCGGCAGCTGGCCAACGAGGGACTGGCGGTGCTCCTGATCTCCTCCGAGCTGGAGGAGATCATCGCTGACTCCGATCGGGTGGTGACGTTGCGCGATGGCCGGTCCGTGGCTCAGCTCACCGGTGACCAGATCAGCGAGGAGGCGCTCATGCAGGCGATGGCTGAGGGGGCCGCTGCCGGCGGCCCCGCAACCCGGGCCCCCGCCGCCCGGCGGCCGGCCAGCGCCCC
>CALMAR010000312.1:831-1608 GCA_937859855.1 uncultured Kineosporia sp. | reverse complement strand
CCCTGGACGAGGTGACCCTGGCCGCCCGGGAGCGGGTGCTGGGCCCAGCCCACCCCGACACCCTGACCTCCCGCAGCAACCTCGCCGCCGGCTACCAGGCGGTCGGCCGCTACGAGGACGCACAGCGACTCAGATAGCTTCGTGGCTCAAAATGCATTACAGACAAGGGAACCGCGTGCCACAGATTCAGCACAGCACTGACGGCCGAGCCATCAGCCGCTCCATCTATGAATATCCCAGCTCGGCGGTAGTCGCCCGCAGCATCCGTTCATCGCAACCTCAAGGCCGTGGTTACACCCGAGAGGTCCACCGAAAGAGCGTTGTCCAGCCACACCCAGGTGAATCCGTGTTTCACATCCGGCGTAGTCGTCTGGTACCGCCAGGAGCTGCAGATCCTGCAAGAGTTCCTGCACCAGTACCGTGACGTGGAACCAGGTCGGCACGATGATGTCCAGCACCTGGCCAGGGCGCTGGACTTCGCTAGTCCGTTCCAGGACTTGCCCTTGTGATCGTCAGCTGCCGGATCCCTCGATTCGATATCCCGAGAACCGGGAAACCATGTGCTGCGTAAGCCACCCTCCTTGTTCTCTCCACGACAGCAAGATCCCCATGTCTCGAGGCAGGTACTGCGCGGCATGCCGCGACGCAACAGCACCCAGCCGTGGCCGTGCCCCACGCTGCACGACGACGCCGGGTCGACCACTAGCCGGCCCGGCGACGGCCCCCCGTGCACACCGCCCGAGACAGGTCAGTGCGTGACTTGGTGGGGCAGCCCCG
>CALMAR010000312.1:0-821 GCA_937859855.1 uncultured Kineosporia sp. | reverse complement strand
GGTCGCCTCTCGGTGGCGGGGCCGCCCCCCGGCCGGCCGCGCCACGGCGGCGAGTCCTCACGGCCGGATCCTGGTCAGTGCTTGACTTGGTGGCACAGCCCGGCCCGCGAAGCGGCTACCCGATCCCGAACAGGGATCAACATATGTGGGCTACTTGTGGGCCATATGTGTGGCTGGTTGTCGGTGCTCAAAGATACGGTGCCACCACCAACCAGACCACGGGTCCTGACCAGGCCCCGCGTTGCCCAGGAGGGCATCTCATGAGCAGTTTCGCTGCGATCACCATTACGCCTCAGGGACAGATCAACACCCAGGAATGGCAGCTCGACGAGGCGGGAACCTTGCCGCATCTCGCCGCGGTGGGCGGCTACGTCGACGTGGTCAGCTTGTCCCCCACCCTGGACATGTGGGTCAACGACGAGGGCCTACTCGTGGGCCTGCCCCTGAACCGCGTTGCTACTACCGAGCTGGCAGCCGAGCATGGACACGTGCACCAGGTCTATGTCGGTCCCGTCGTTCTGACCGGCGGCGCCGACGCCGAGGACGCAACGCGACCTCTGGACGCCGCTGCAGCTGCCGTCTTGAAGTCTCGTCTGGATCAGTTGGCAGCACTGCTGTAGGGCGTTGCCCGCGGTGGAACGCAGCACCGCACCCACCGCGGGCAACATCTTCAGCGTCCCGCTCTCAGGCCTGAACCCCGGCGAGGCCCTCAGCGCAAACGCAGTGCCGCGGGCGCGGCCGCGCGGTGGACCGGAGGGGCGGCGGGCCGGCATACCCACCTGCATCCCTGGTTCACGGCGGGGTTGGGTGGTTGGTTGGGG
>CALMAR010000311.1:7511-10663 GCA_937859855.1 uncultured Kineosporia sp. | reverse complement strand
CTTCGGCCTGAGCCGGTTCAGCTTCGGCCTGAGCCGGTTCAGCTTCGGCCTGAGCGCCGCTGGCCGGCTGCTCGTCGCCCCCGGCTTGGCCGCCAATCTCGGCCAGGGCGGTTCCGACGTCAACCGTCTCGTCTTCGTTGACCAGAATCTTGGTGAGCTTGCCCGCCACCGGCGAAGGGATCTCGGTGTCGACCTTGTCGGTCGACACCTCCAGCAACGGCTCGTCCACCTCCACGTCGTCGCCGACCTGCTTGAGCCACCGGGTCACAGTGCCCTCGGTCACGCTCTCACCGAGAGCCGGCATCGTGACCTCGCTACCGCCCGGCGAGGAGTCCGCGGAACTGGAATCGCTGGACGCCGGCGCTTCCGCCGCCGGGGCCTGCGGCTGGGCTTCCGGCTGAGATTGCGGCTGGGCTTCTGGCTGAGACTGCGGCGCTGGTTCGGGCTGGGATCCGGATTCAGCCGGGGGCTGCGTTGGCACGGCCTGCTCGGACTGACTTCCGGGCCGCTCGCCTGAACTCTGAGCACTCTCGCCGCCGGAGTCGCCGGCTCCCGTGCCACTACCGTCGCCGATCTTGGCCAGCGGCGTCCCAATGTCGACGGTCTCGTCCTCAGCGACCAGGATCTCCTCTAACACCCCAGCCACCGGCGACGGGATCTCGGTGTCGACCTTGTCGGTAGACACCTCCAGCAACGGCTCGTCGACCTCGATCTGGTCGCCGACCTGCTTCAGCCAACGGGTGACCGTTCCCTCGGTAACGCTTTCGCCCAGGGCGGGCATCTGCACGGAGTCCGACATCAGCTCTCCGCTCTCCTTCGTTGCCGGCGGCCGGGCCGCCTTCTGATGGGTCTTCTGATGATGCCCGCTGAACTGACCAGCGGGTGACGTGCTACCGACGCTGAAACTGGTCCGATCGATGATCAGGTGAACCGGAGTCCGGATCAGGCATGAGCATGCAACGGCTTTCCGGCCAGGGCGAGGTGGGCTTCGCCAAGCGCCTCGTTCTGGGTGGGGTGCGCATGGATCAACGGCGCGACGTCGTCCGGGGTGGCCTCCCAGTTGACGATCAGCTGGCTTTCTCCGATCAGCTCACCGGCCCGGGCGCCCACCATGTGAACGCCGACCACCGGACCGTCCTTCTGCCGGACCAACTTGACGAAGCCGCCGGAACCGAGGATCTGGCTCTTGCCGTTCCCGGCCAGGTTGTACTCGTAGGCCGCTACGCCATCACTGCCGTAGCGTTCTCGCGCCTGATCCTCGGTCAGCCCGACCGATGCCACTTGAGGATCGCAGTAGGTCACCCGCGGAACGCCGGAGTCCAAGATCACCGCCGGATTCAGCCCGGCGATGTCCTCGGCGACGAAAATGCCGTGTGCGAACCCGCGATGGGCCAGCTGAAGTCCGGCCACGATGTCGCCAGCCGCATAGACGCCGGGCACGCTGGTCCGCAGCCGTTCATCGGTGAACGCAAATCCACGATCCAGTCTCACCCCGGCTTCCTGATAGCCCAAGCCGTCGGAAGCTGGCCCGCGTCCCACTGCAACCAGGAGCAGGTCGGCCTCGAGCCGATCGCCCCCCTTCAGCTGAACCTGGACGCCGTTGTCATCCTGAGTCGCCGAGTCGAACCGGGCACTGATGTGATAGCTGATGCCGCGGCGCCGGAAGGCCCGCTCCAGCGCCTTGGAGCAAGCCTCATCCTCGGCCGGCACCAGCCGGGGCAGAGCTTCGACAATGGTCACGTCACAACCGAAAGACCGCCACACGCTTGCGAATTCGACGCCGATCACGCCTCCGCCGAGAATCACTACCGAGTTCGGGACTTCGTCCAGGGTCAGCGCCTGATCGCTGGTCATGATCCGGCCACCGATCCCCAGCCCCGGCACCGAGCGCGGGGACGATCCGGTCGCCAGCACCAGGTTACGACCCCGGTAGGTCCGGCCCCCCGCTTCCACCGCGCCTGGGCCCGTCAATGTTCCGGCCGCTTCAACGCAGGTGATGTTGGCCGAGCTGATCAGTCCCTGCAGGCCCTTGTAGAGCCGGGCGATCACGCCGTCCTTGTACTTGTTGACCCCGGGCATGTCTATGCCTTCGAGGGTCGCCCTCACTCCGAATCTCTGGCTCTCGCGGGCGGTGTCGGCAACCTCGGCCGCGTGCAGCAGCGCCTTGGCCGGAATACATCCACGATGCAGACAGGTACCGCCGACCTTGTCCTTCTCGATCAGCACGACGTCGAGCCCGAGCTGCGCAGCTCGCAACGCTGCGGCGTAGCCCGCACTGCCGCCGCCCAGGATCACCACGTCGTGCGGCTGGTCGCGGTCGGGCTCTGACACCTCTCGCTCCCTCGGGGTCGGCGCACGGCGCCCGGCGGTCGCGCCGGATCACGGCCATCCTGTCATCACGGCAGGCAGCGGTCACGTCGGCGTCTGACTGTGGCGCGGCGGTGTGCTGAGCCGGCAGCGATCAGGCGTGGAGCGTTTTCGACGCCGATGAGCCTGCCCGCTGTCCGGCGCTGGAACGCGTAGCATCCGCTCGGCGTTGGGGAGAAACTGGATCAGGACGACGGAGGTGGCGTGTGAGCTGGTGGCGGCGCAGGAAAGCCGGGGCCGCGCCTACCGGCCGCGCCGAACAACGCGAAGAGGTCATTCGGGTTCGTGAACATCTGCAGTCATTCGTGAGCAGCCGCCGCGGCGTTGAGGCGTTCATCGAGCCTGCCACGACGGTTACTCCGCCGACAGTGATCCTGGTGGCGGCCACGGGGGAGTGGACCCGGCGGCGGTTGCCCGGCCCGGGCATGGTCCGGGAGTTGTCCGAGCGTCTGCACATCCCGGTCTACGACGTGCAGCGGGTGGGCTACCCGCAACGGATGCGGGACTGGAACGAGCGGGCCAAGCGGGGCGAGGCTCAGCCGGCCGCCGAGCAACCCGCGCTGGACCAGTTCGACGACACCTGAGTTCCTGGGTCGTCTGCCGTTTGTGGTGCGCCGGTCCCGGCCTGGCATGCACCTTCTGCACGCCAGACCGGGTCCGTCCGCCAGCATTGCTCAGGCCGCGACTGAGACCGGCCATATGTCGGCTGACGCCGCGACCGGCCACTTGTCGGCCGAGCTGACCGGCCACTTGTCTGTGTTCGCGACTGGCCACTTGTCGGCTGA
>CALMAR010000311.1:0-7411 GCA_937859855.1 uncultured Kineosporia sp. | reverse complement strand
CGGCCGAGCTGACCGGCCACTTGTCTGTGTTCGCGACTGGCCACTTGTCGGCTGACGCCGCGACTGGCCACTTGTCGGCCGAGCCGGTGACTGGCCACTTGTCGGCCGAGCTGACCGGCCACTTGTCCGTGTTCGCGACTGGCCACTTGTCGGCTGACGCCGAGCCGGTGACCGGCCACTTGTCGGCCGAGCCGACCGGCCACTTGTCCGCCGGACGTGCGATGACACCAAGGATCTGGGCGATTTCGGGCAGGACGACGGAGCGGGTGCTGATCATGGCTATCTCCAGAGGAGTGATGCGCAGCCATGACTTGCGCGCCGCCGGTTCTAGACGGAGTGATTACTGAGTGTTCGGTTCACGCACGATCCGGCTGCGCGATGGGTATATTCCGGGCAGAATAGAATTTACGGACTCATCGCTCACTTTGGCGAACGAGAAAGCCCTTCACTGAGTGTGAGTAGCGTCCGGACCCCGACACCGGTGCCACCCTCGGGCGTGTAGCCATGAGCGCGCCCGCCGTTGAATGAGGGGCCGGCGATGTCGAGGTGCGCCCACGGGACCGCCACGCCGTCGCGTACCGGGACGAATTCCTTGAGAAACAGTCCGGCAACAAGCATCCCGCCGAACCGTTCGCCGATGTTCGCGATATCGGCGACGCGCGAATCCATGCTGGCCCGCAACTCCGCCGGCAGTGGCATCGGCCAGAACTGCTCGCCCGACTCAGCGGCGGCCGAGGTCACGAGGCCTCTCAGCTCGTCGTCGTTGGCCATCACCGCCGATACCCGATTGCCCAGAGCAATCATCTGCGCGCCGGTCAGGGTGGCAATATCGATGATGAAGTCCGGCCTCAGCTCGCCGGCCGCCACGATGGCGTCAGCCAGAACCAGCCGTCCCTCGGCGTCAGTGTTCAGTACCTCCACCGTGCGTCCGCCGCGGATCGTGATCACGTCGGACGGCCGCTGGGCTGTGCCCGATGGCATATTCTCGGCCAGCGCCAGCCAGCCGGTGATCCGGACCGGCAATTCCAGCTGAGCGGCCGCGGCGACCGTGTGCAGCACCGCGGCGGCGCCGGACATATCGCTCTTCATCTCCTCCATGCCCTTGGCGGTCTTGATCGAGAGACCACCAGAGTCGAAGGTGATGCCCTTCCCGACCAGGGCGATGTGCCGATCAGCGCTGGCTGGGTGGTAGTCCAGCCGAACCAGTCTGGGCGGCCGGGAAGACCCCTGCCCGACCGCGATCAGACCGCCATAACCGCCGCGAGCCAGCCGCCGCTCGTCCAGCACGCTGAACTTGATCGGCAGGCCGGCCACCACCTGCTGTGCCTGCGCGGCGAAGGTGGCCGGATAGAGGTCGGCTGGGGCCGCGTTGATCAGATCCCGGGTGCCGTGCACTGCCCCGGCCAGCAGCCGGGCCCGCCGGGTAATACCGCGCGCCCCACCGATCACCGCCTGCGCCGCCGTCACCGTGATCGCGGCCAGCGCGGGCTTCGCTCCAGCCTGAGTCCGATAACGGTTGTAGGCGTAAGCGCCCAGCAATGCACCCTCGCACACCGCCCCAATCGAGGCGCCATCGCCGGCTGGCAGTGCGAAGACCGCCCGGTTCAATCCGGCCAGGGAATTGGCTGCCGCACCAGCGGCCCGGCGAACCGCTTCAGCATCACGAGCCTGCGTGCTGTCGCCCATGCCCACCAACAGCACCGAACGTGCGGCCATACCCGGCACCGGCGGGATCCGCTGAGTGGCTTCCAGTTGCGCGCTGGCTCCAGCTGCTTCAGCTGCCGCGGACAGCCGGGTCTTCACCGCTGCGGATAACTCGGTACCCGTCGCCAGCCGCAGGCCGGAGGCTGAGGACGTGAGTCCGACGACGAGTGCGTCGGCGGCCAGTGAGGCGGGGTCCTTGGCACTGAGAGTCAGGGTCGGCACCTGCCGATGCTAGGCCCCGTCCGCCCGGCCTCCGCGCTGCTCCGGCCCGGCGGGGCCGCGGCCACCGTCAGCGGACTCCGAAAACCGCGACACTGGTGGCCGACACGCCCGTGAACCGTCGAGGCTTCGACCGGAGGTTGTGAGTGACAGAGCAGAAGCGGACGCCGCTGTACGAACGCCACGTCGAGCTCGGCGCCAAGCTGGCGGATTTCGGCGGCTGGGACATGCCGATCGAGTACGCCAGCACCGGCGTACTCGCCGAACACCAGGCCGTACGGGACGGCGTCGGCGTCTTCGACGTCAGTCATCTTGGGAAAATCACTGTCACCGGCCCAGGTTCAGCCGAATTCCTCAATTCATGCCTGACCAACGACCTGAACCGGATCACTGCGGGCCGGGCGCAGTACACGATGTGCTGTGATCCGGGCACCGGAGGGGTCACTGACGACCTGATCGCCTATCTGCGGGCCCCGGACGACGTCCTGCTGATCCCCAACGCGGCCAACTGTGAGCGGGTCACACAGTTGCTGGCCGACGCCGCCCCATCCGGCGTGCGGGTGCAGAACCGGCACGAGTCGTACGGTGTGATCGCGGTCCAAGGCACCCGATCCGACGAGACGCTGCAGGCCCTCGGCCTCCCCGCCGGGCACGAGTACATGAGTTTCGCCGACGTGACCTGGGACGGGTTGCCGGTGATCGTGTGCCGCACCGGCTACACCGGCGAGCGCGGTTACGAACTGCTGCCGGCCTGGGACACCACCCCCTCGTTATGGGATCGCCTGCTGGAATCGGCCTCCACCTGGGGCGGGGGGCCGGCCGGACTGGGTGCCCGGGACACTCTGCGCACCGAGATGGGCTATGCGCTGCACGGTCATGAGCTGTCGCCACAGATCACGCCGGTGCAGGCCCGGCTGGGCTGGGCCGTCGGCTGGAAGAAGCCCGCTTTCTGGGGACGGGAGGCCTTGCTGGGCGAGAAGGCCGCCGGTCCGCGGCGAATCGCCTGGGGCCTGTCGGCGCTGGGCCGGGGCGTGCCGCGCGAGGGTATGCCGGTGCGCAGTGCCGAGGGGCGCGATCTGGGAGTCACCACCTCAGGGACGTTCTCGCCGAGTCTGCGGAAGGGGATTGCGCTGGCTCTGCTGGATCCCTCGGTGGTAGCAGGCGACGAAGTGACCATCTCCGTCCGGGGACGCGAGCTGCCCTGCCAGGTCCAGCGACCTCCATTCCTGCCGGTGGAAACCCGCGAGACGTAAACCGTCTCGGTCAGCCGGCCGCGGCCAGGGCGAGAAGCGCTGCCGTCGTGCCGATCTCGACACACGCTCCGATCACGTCGCCAGTGATGCCACCGAAACGCGTTGTTGATCGCCGGATCACGATGACGGCCGCAATGATCACTGCGAGGACAGCGACTGGTCCGCACCGCCAAGGCCGGTTGCTCCACCCAGCCAGGAAGGCCGCCGCCGTGGCCGTGGTGACGGCGCAGACAATGACGGCTACGACGCCGGCCGAGCCAGCCACCGTCGCGCCCAGGCCATCGATCCGGGCAGCGGGGACACCCCGGACACAGGCCATCGGCACCGCCACCCGCGCGGCGGCCACGGCGATCAGCAGGGGCGCGGCACTGTGCAGATGGTCCAGCCAATGACCGTGCTGGCGCCAGCCCGCCAACTCCAGGACCTGAGCCAGCGCAGCAGCCTGGATCAGCAGCACGATGGTCACGGTGGCCAGGCCGGCTGGGCCGGTGTCGCCCCGGCGCATGACCTGCAGGGCCTGCTCGCGCTGATAGGAGGCGGCGAAGCCATCTGCGCTGTCAGCCAATCCGTCCAGGTGCAGCCCGCGAGTGGTCAGGGCCAGGGCGCCCAGGGCCACCGCCGCGGCGACCAGCGAGTTCAGCCCCGCGATCCCGCACAGGGCGGCGCTGAGCCAGGCCACCACCCCCGGGATGAGCGCCGTCATCGGCGCCAAGAGCATCGCGATCGCCGGTGCCGGGGCCTGGAGGGATCTCGGCACCGGAACCGGCAACGCGGTCATAGTTCCCACTGACAGGCGGATTCCGTCCAGGAACGTACCCGGTTCAGCGGAGCCGGGCGCTCGGCGCTGGGCCTCCGCCGGGCGCGGCGAGCGCAACCGGAGTATCACCGGCCGGTCACTGTGCCCCCCGGCCGATGGCCGCGTGCAGAATACTCACCGCGATCCGCGCGGCGGTCCCATCTGCCTCGGCCAGGCCGAGCCGGGTCAGCGGCTCACAATCAAGTGCCTCCAGCAGGCGTTCGTGCAGGCCACCTCGCCGCCCGGACACCACCGGCGACAGGACCGGACCGTCAGCCGCCTGCCACCAATCCCTCGACGACATCGTGAAGCGCCGCCCGAGCAGGCCACAGGCCAGCGCTTCCTGTCCCTCCAGAATCATCGGTGTCCGCCTGGCCGCACATCGCGCCAGGGCGGTGAATCCGGCGGCCATCGCCGTGTCGTCCAGCCGATGCAGCAGCTGGGCCGGATCAGAATTGCCAAGATGCAGCGCACTGAACCAGCTCTGGCCGCCCGCGTCGTCCCGCGGGGAACGGATGCGGCGCAGGCCATCCCGGATGGCGGCGGTGTCCTGCATCCAGTCCTGGTCGCTGACAACATCCATCGGCCACCCGGCCGCCTCCACGGCATCCAGCTGAAGCAGGGCGCCGGTCAGCGCGGCCGCCGCGACGGATCCGGCACCCGGGATGCTCAGCACGACCAGATCAGCTCCGCCGTCAATGGCCGGATCCGTGTGATCGAGGCCCCAGGCGATAGCTTCAGCAACCGTCTCCGGGCGCTGCGCCCAGGTCGCGCCGTCCCATAACCGGACCACCCGAACTGGACCGGCCGGTGGGGCTACTTCAGGTAAATGGTCTTCTCCCTCAGATACTTTCGCGCTGACCCGGGTCCACCATCGGGCCAGCTCGACGAGCCGATCCGGCGGCCGAACCGGTTCGTCCCCGGGAGGAACCCGATCCGGGACCAGTGGCGGAACGATCTCGGCGGCGATCGAGTTCAGGCTCACTGCGTCCACGCCGGACATCATGCTCCGTCCACGTCTCTGGCCTGCCGCACCCTCGGCTGGCTGGGAGGATAGGAGCCATCCAGGCCGTGGTCGCAGGCAAGCGGCAAGGAGATGGGCAGACCGGCCACCACCGCGACGACCTGGTCACTCTGGGCTGCGATGAGCTGATTGAGCTGGCCCAGCAGGTCACGGAACAGCCGCCCGGACGGCGTGCCCGGCACGACACTCCAGCCGACTTCATCCGTGACCGCGACGGCGGTCTGGCTGCGGTGCCGCCAGGCGGCCGCCATCGCGCCCATCTCGGCGTCCACCCGATGCTGCCAGCCCGCTGCGTCGCTCCAGGCGCCGGACCGATCCAGCACCCCGGTCAGCCAGCTGCCCAGTGAATCCAGCACGACCGGCTCGTCGTCTTCGGCCAGAACACTTACGGGCTCCAAGGTTTCGACCGTACGCCAGTGGCCAGCCCGGCGTTGCTGATGGCGGCGCACCCGGGCGTCCCAGTCGGCGTCCTGTTCTGCGTCGGGCCGGCGCCCGGTGGCCAGATAGGTCACGGCTGGTTCAGCGGCGAGCAGATCCTCGGCCAGCTGGGACTTACCGGACGCCGCCCCGCCCAGCACCAGAATTCGCGCTCGCCGATCCGCTGGCCCGCCCGATCCAGGCGCAGCCGGCAGCAGCCATTCCTGTCCCTCAGCGGCCTCGGTCATGCCCCAGGCCTGGAGCAGCAGTGCGCGTCGCTCCGGTGCGGGACTGTCGTGGGTGGCCCCGATCAGCGCCATCTCGGCGTCGTCAGCCAGGATCCCGGCCGCTCGGGCGGCGGCCAGTGCCCCGGCCACCCGGTTCAGGTCACCGTCTGGTCCTGGCCCGAGCAGAGCCAGCTTCACCGATCCGGGTTCTGGCTGACCGAGATCGAGCTGGCTCACGTCCGGTGCCCAGAGCACGCCGCCCAGCATCACCGGCCTGCTGGTGATCTCCAGCCAGGAACCGGCCTGGCCGGATGGCTCGATCCACGCCCGGGCCGGCCCGCGAACGACCCGGTGACGGCGCATCCTTCGGCAAGCCGGGCAGGGGCAATTGAGCTCAGGTAGTCCGCCCGCCGGTCCGGCCGACTCCGTGACCACCCTCACGAGCGCCTACGGTAGCCAGCGTGAACACCTGGACGTGGACCTTTGAAGCCGCCGGCGGCACCGCCCTGACCGGCCCCGACCTGCCCAGGGCCAGCTTCCCCAGCCAGGCCGATGCCGAGACCTGGGTGGGGGAAAACTGGCACGACCTGCTCGATCTCGGAGTTGAGCAGGTGAGCCTGATGCAGGACGGGCACAAGGTGTACGGGCCGATGAGCCTGCGGCCGGTCGAGTAACAGCGGCGTCCTACTTGGGAGTCTCGCCCCGTACCACCTGCGGACGAGGCATCCGGGTCCGGCGCATCTGCAGCGATCGCATGATGGCGTAGCCGCCGACGCCCTTCGACTGGTCAGCGCCGTACTGGTCGGTGACCATCCGGACCATGCGGCGGCGCAGCATCATCGACTGAACGAAGATCACCACCACCAGGCCGTACAGCGTCAGCAGCGACAGGAGCTGAAGCTGAGGAACCCGGATCATGCCCAGGACGACGCAGACCAGCGCGACGGGCAAGAAGAACTCGGCCAGGTACCGATGTGAATCCACGTAGTCGCGGACGAACTTGCGCCCCGGACCCTTGTCCCGGGTGGGCAGGTAGCGCTGGTCGCCGTTGTTGAGTGCCTCGCGCTGCTTGAGCCGCTGCTCCCGATTGCGGGCGGCCTGTTCTTTCCGGAACGCCTTGCGCTCGGCTCGAGTGGCTCCTTTGGGCACCGCCGCCCCGATCAGGGGCTTGCGGTTGCGCGACTCGGCCTCGCGGCGGCTCAGGGTGGCACGGCCCTTGCCATCGGCCTTGACCACGGGAGCGGGCGCGGTTGTGGTCGCCTGCGAGCTCTGGGCCTTGTCCCGTCCGAACACAAGCTCACCTTACGGCGCGCGGGCCAGCCTCGCGCATATAGACAAAACCGAGACGGGGGACCGGCCGAGTGGGCACACTGTCCGTATTCACATGATTGACGGTGAGCTACCACTTTCGGGGATGAGGCACGGCCATGCCGGTGATGCAGCGACGCGCACAGGACACCAGGACCGGCTTGCTCCGCGCCGCCCATGAGATCTTCACTGAAGTGGGTTTCGCTCAGGCCAATGTGGCCGATGTGGTGGCCCGGGCGTCCTCCAGCGTCGGCAGCATGTATCACCACTTCGGCGGCAAGGCGGATCTGTATCTGGCGCTGTACGAGGAATACGAGAAGCGCCAGCAGTCCCGGGCTGAGGTTGCCGTCCGGCGGGCGCGGGCGGCGGGGGATCGGACGCCGGTGCGGCTGGTGGCGGCTGGCGCCCGGGCCTATCTGGCCGGCGCCTGGCAGGAGCGAGAGCTGGCCCGGATGTTTCTGTC
>CALMAR010000310.1 GCA_937859855.1 uncultured Kineosporia sp. | reverse complement strand
TGCTTGAGCACGTTGGTCAGCGCCTCCTGCACCATCCGGTAGATCGTCAGCTGGGCGGCAGGCGCCAACGGGCCGGGCTGCCCCACCACCACCAGCTCGACGGCCAGGCCCGCGGACCGGACCTTGGCGATCAGCTCGTCCAGGTCGGCCATGCCGGGTTGCGGCGTCAGGTCCACCTCGTCCGGCTGGTGCAGGGTGCCCAGCAGGCGCCGCATCTCGCCCAGTGCCTGCCGGCCGAGCGCCGAGGACTGCTTCATCCCCTGCCGGGCGGTCTCGGGTTCGGCGTCCATCGAGATCGCGGCGCCGTCACCGAGCGCAATCATCACCGAGAGGCTGTGCGCCACGATGTCGTGCATCTCGCGGGAGATCCGGGCCCGCTCGCTCACCGTTGCGATCTGGGCCTGTTGGTCCCGCTCGCGCTCGGCGTTCGCAGCCCGTTCCAGCACGGATGCGACGTATGCCCGGTGCGTGCGCACGTACCGGCCGAGCACCCAGGACGCCGTCACCGTGCCGGTGGACAGGATCATTCCGATGAGGAGGTGTCCTGGCGGTGCCCAGCGGGCCACGGCCAGCACCACGCCGAGTTCGGCGACGGCCGCGGCGATCGCGACGTTGCGCCGGCTGCGGTCATAGACGCCGACCGCGTAGAGCGCGACCAGGACGGCGAAGTCGCCGCTGACCCGCAGGTCGCCGGCCCACTGCGCGAGCGCCACGGCCGCCACGGCGAGGAAGGTCGGCAGCGGGTGCCTGCGCCGGAACAACAGGGGCAGGGCGAGGCACAGGTCGACGGCAAGGCACAGCCAGAGCGGGCCGTCGGCGGGATCGAGGATGTCGTGGCCGCCGGCGAGGGCGAGGATCGCCAGCAGCAGGGCCGTGTCGCCGATACGCGGTTGCGACAGGAACGCCGGGACGGGTGCCCGGCGTTCCTGTCCCTCGGGACGGTCCGTCACGATCCCATCTTCGCGTACTGGCTGGCTGTCAGCTGGCCCGCGGGCCGGCGACGGTCAACTGTCCCGGCGGGCGAGCAGCACGGCGGCCACCGCGAGGATGCCCACCACCCACAGGCCGAGGACGCCCAGTCCCGTCCATGGCGACAGCGTGTCGGGCATCCGCAGGGTTGACACGAACGAGCTGCCCGCCTCTCCCGGCAGGAACTTCGCGGCGGTCTTGACCCACGCCCCGGGCAGCACCTGCAGGATCACCGGAACCACCAACAACAGCCCCACCAATACGGAGATCCCGCCGGGGGTGCTGCGCACGATCCAGCCGATGGCCCCGCCGAGCAGCCCGATCAGCGCCAGGTAGACCCCGGTGCCGATCACCACCCGCAGCGCGGTCGGGTCGGACAGCGTGTAGGCCGTCAGGTAACGCCCGCGCACGGCCTGCGCACCCAGGAACGCGACGATCGAGGTGGGCACCATGACGACCAGGGTGATCACCCCGAACACCAGGGTCTTGGCCGCGAGGACAGGGATCCGCTTCGGGACGGCGGCCATGGTGGACCGGATCATGCCGGTGGAGTACTCGCCGGAGACGAACAGGACGCCGAGCACGCCGATCAGCAGCTGGCCCAGGAAGTAGCCCTGCAGCACCGCGGACGCGACGGTGTCCTCGGGGTCGAGGCGGTCGGGGTGCTTGCCGGTGTTGTAGCCGATCAGCAGTCCGATCACGATCATCGCCGCGACGGCCGCCGCCAGCACGAGCCAGCTGGAACGCAGGCTGCGGAACTTGACCCATTCCGAGCGGACGGCGCGGGGGAACGTGACCCCGCGCCGTACCGACGCGGGTGCCGTGGGGGGCTCTGCGAGACGCGGCGCATCGGCCGTGGTGGTGCTCATGCTGCCTGCTCCGTCCGGGATTCGTGGCCGTGCTGCGCCGGGACCGGCGCGCGGTACTCGACGGCGTCCCTGGTCAGTTCCATGAACGCCTCCTCCAGCGACGCCTTGACCGGCACCAGCTCGTGCAGGGTGATGCCCGCCTGCGCGGCCCGGGCGCCGATCTCGTCACTGCTCAGGCCGCTGACCTCCAGCTCGCCGGGCACCGAGCTCGCCACCGCAACGCCGCTGCCGAGCAGTACCGCGCGCAGCTGGCCGGCCTGCGGGCTGCGCACGTGCACCGTGCCGGTGGAGGCGCTGGCGATGAAGTCGCTCGTGGACACGTCGCGGATCAGCCGGCCGCGGCCCACCACGATCAGATGGTCCGCGGTGAGGGCCATCTCGGCCATCAGGTGCGAGGACACGAACACGGTCCGGCCCTCGGCGGCCAGGTCCTTCAGCAGGTGCCGGATCCAGAGGATGCCCTCCGGGTCCAGCCCGTTCACCGGCTCGTCGAGCATCACCGTCGCGGGATCGCCCAGGAGCGCGGAGGCGATACCGAGGCGCTGGCCCATCCCGAGCGAGAACTTGCCGGCTCGCCGGCTGGCCACGTCCTGCAGGCCGACCAGGCCGATCACCTCTTCGACCCGCCGCCGGCCGATGCCGGTGGTGGCCGCGAGGGCGCGCAGGTGGTTCTCCGCGGAGCGCCCGGGATGGATGGCCCGGGCCTCCAGCAGTACCCCCACCTCGTGCAGCGGCGCCCGGTGCCGGGCGTAGTGGCGTCCGTTCACGGTGACGTCGCCCCCGCTCGGGGAGTCCAGGCCGACGATCATGCGCATGGTCGTGGACTTCCCGGCCCCGTTCGGGCCGAGGAAGCCGGTCACCACGCCCGGATGGACGGTGAAGCTGAGGTCGTCGACGGCGGTCTTGTCGCCGTACCTCTTGGTCAGGCCCACGGCCTCGATCACGGTCAGCACCTCTTCACGGCTCGGTTGTCCCTGCACCTGACCGTAGGCAGCCGCCGCGTCGCTGCCATCGCGCTGCCGGATGAGAGCGGCGCGGACGCCTCGCGCCCGCTCGGGCTACACCCGTACGCCGATGTGATGACCCGTGCCGCAGGCGAACCCCGAGCCACGCTGACTCCAGCTGCACCTGGTCGGTGCGTGGGAATCGCCGCTGGGGCATCCGCCGTCCCTGCGAGGTCGGCGCGCTCTCATCGAGCGGCACGGCGATCGGTTCTCGGCTGCCCGCACCTGTCGACGCGACAGCCGGTGCCTCATGGCAGCAGCACGAGTTTGGTTCCTGCGCCCACCTTCTGACGCTCCCATGCGCTGTCGACGTCGGCCAGTGAAACCGTCTCGTACGGCACTGTGATGTCGCCGCGTGCGGCGTGTTCGGTGAGGCGGAGGTAGCCTTCGCGGCGGGCTTGGAGGGGGGCGTGGAAGATGGCGTGGCCGCTGATGTCCACCGCGTTGGCCCGCAGGATCGCGGCGGGTATCTGGAGCGTCTCACCCGCCATGTGCCCGATCTGCACCAGCCGGGCACCCCGGGCGGCAGCCTTGATCGCTTCCAGAGCCGGTTGACCCCAGACCGGGTCGATGATCAGGTCGACGCCTCCGGCGGAGGAGGCGGCCCGGAAAGCGCTGGACCAGTCGGTGCCGGCCGACAACGTCACCGTCGCGTCCGCTCCCGGCGGGGCGACCTCCCCCTCCAGGACGGCTGCGATGACCCGACCGGCCCCGAGGACCTTCGCCGCCTGAACGGCCACGGTTCCGACCGCGCCCGCAGCGCCGAGCACCAGTACGGTCTGGTCCGGTTGAACGGGGGCTCGCCAGGCCAGCGCGAGCCAGGCGGTCAGGCCACTGTTGCCCAGGGCCGCCGCGGTGGCGTCGTCGATGTCCTCGGCCACGTCGAGCAGGTTCTCGGTCGAAGCGAGTGAGCGCTGCGCCCAGGTGCCGAAGGGTGATTCGGATCCGTCGATGAAGACGCGTCGCCCGTCCGGCAGCCGGCCGACGCCGTCGTAGCCGGGCACCGAGGGGACTGGCGGTGTGCCCAGGTAGAACGAGCCGGATGCCTTCGCCAGGTCCAGGTGGTGGACGGCCGCTGCCGCCATCTCCACCACCACCTGGCCGCTTCCGGCCAGTGGCTCGTCGAAGTCGGTGAAGATGGGGGCCTTTCCCAATTCCGTCAGCACTGCAGCTTTCATCAGAGTCGCCCTCCTGCTGAGTAGTGGTGGGATTCAGGACAGTGGTTGCTCGACGAGGTTGCGCAGCACCAGGGCGTTGGGGGGCAACATCAAGCCCCCCCCCACCACCAACCCCCCCAGCACCACCCCCCCCCCGCGACCCCGCCCGCCCCCCCCCCCCCGCCTCTTCCCGTTTCCGCTTCTTTGCAGAGGTCTTAGTGATCTCTTTGGGCTTCTCT
>CALMAR010000309.1 GCA_937859855.1 uncultured Kineosporia sp. | reverse complement strand
CCCTCGGACCCGGGCGCCGAGGCCGCCCCTGGCGGCGCAGCCGGGGACGTGGCTGCGGCCCAGCCGAAAAACGCGGTGCCAGAGCCGAAATCGGCCGCCCGCAGCGCTGCGGCCACGGGGGTGCCGGCCAAGAAGTCGGCGGCAGCCAAGAAGGCGCCGGCCAAGAAGGCGCCGGCCAAGAAGTCGGCGGCCAAGAAGTCGGCGGCAGCCAAGAAGGCGCCGGCCAAGAAGGCGCCAGCCAAGAAGTCTGCGGCCAACGGGTCCGCCGCCAGCCAGCAGACCACCACCCCGCAGCCGCGGCCGGCCTCGCCGCCGGCTGCCGGGCAATCATTGCCCTCCGGAGGCCGTCAGTCGCTGGCCCTGGCCATCGCCGCTCAGGTTGGAGAGGCTCTGCTCGAGGCGGCGATCAGCCGGGTCAAGCCACCGGGCATCGAGGCCAAGCTGGCGTCCCTGCTGGAGTTTCTCCGGCGGCGGCTCACCGGTGACTACGAACTGGATGAGTTCGGCTTCGATGCCGAGTTCGCCGAGAAGGTCCCGCTGGCCCTGCTGAGACCCTTGTACAAGCGCTGGTTCCGGGTCGAGGTGCGCGGAATCGAGAATATTCCAGCCGAGGGTGGGGCGCTGGTGGTGGCCAACCATTCCGGCACGATTCCCCTGGACGCGGTGATGACCGCCGTCGCCATCCACGAGACGCATCCGCAACAGCGGTTCCTGCGCACCCTGGGGGCGGACCTGCTGTTCCAGACCCCCTTCCTGGCCGGCTTGGCCCGCCGTTCCGGTTCCACCCTGGCCAGCAACCCGGACGCCGAAAAGCTGCTCTCGGGTGGCCATCTGGTCGGAGTGTGGCCGGAGGGCTTCAAGGGGATCGGCAAACCTTTCAGTGAGCGCTACAAGCTGCAGCGGTTCGGCCGGGGCGGTTTCGTCTCGGCCGCGCTCCGGACCGGGACGCCGATCATTCCCTGCTCGATCGTCGGTGCCGAGGAGATCTACCCGATCATCGGCAACGTTCCATCACTGGCCAGGCTTCTGGGCCTGCCCTACCTCCCGATCACACCGTTCTTTCCCTGGCTCGGACCGCTGGGCGCGATTCCGTTACCGAGCAAGTGGCTGATCGAGTTCGGGCCGCCGGTCGTCACCAAGGACTACGGCCAGCACGCGGCCGACGATCCGATGCTGGTCTTCGAGCTCACCGACCAGGTCCGGCAGAGCATTCAGCAGACGCTGTACACGCTGCTGGTGCAACGGCGGTCCATCTTCTTCTGATGACACAATCTTCTTCCGATGACTGAAACAGACCGGCGTCCGACGATTCTGGTCCCCTGGACCCTGTCCGGCGTACCCGCCGGGCTGAACGCCGCCCGGTACGACGGCGAAGAGGCTCCGCCCGCCGACGTTTCCGCCGTCGAGCTGTACGTGCTGCCGTACAACAGCGCTCCGGCCATCGATCTGATCAAAGAACTGCCCGCGCTCAAGGCGGTGCAGCTGCTGACCGCCGGATACGACGGAATGGCCGGCCTGCTGCCGCCCGGCGTCCGGCTCCACAACGGCGCCGGGCTGCACGATGCCAGCACGGCCGAGTTCGCCGCCGGGCTGATCCTGGCCGCTCAGCGGGAGCTGCCTCGCTGGGTGCTGAACCAGCAGAACCGTGAGTGGAACCGGGATTTCACCCGATCACTGGCTGACTCGCGGGTGCTGATCGTGGGCTACGGCCACATCGGCCGGGCGATCGAAACCAGGCTGCGGCCGTTCGAGGTGGACGTGATCAAAGTCGCCCACCGGGCTCGCCCGGGCGAGAACGTGCATCCGGTGGACGCTCTGCCCCAATTGCTGCCGAACACCGACATCGTGGTCCTGGTGCTGCCGGACACCGACCAGACCCGGGGCCTGATCGGCGCGGCCGAGCTGGCCCTGCTGCCCGACGACGCACTGGTGGTCAACGTCGGGCGCGGCAGCGCCCTGGACACCGAGGCCCTGATGGCCGAGAACGGCCGGATCAGAGCAGCTCTCGACGTGGTGGACCCTGAGCCGCTGCCCTCCGAGCATCCGCTCTGGACCGCGCCCGGCGTCTTCATCACTCCGCACGTGGCCGGCGGGTCGGCCACGTTTCAGCCCCGGGCCCGCCGTTTCGTCGACCAGCAACTGAAGCGCTGGGCGGCCGGCGAACCTCTGGCCAACCAGGTGGACCTGGACCAGTAGGAGATCGGCCGGATCAGCAGGCGGCCGCTCGCGAGCTGGGCCACTCCCGGTCGAGCATGGCGTACACCAGTTCGTCGGACCACTGCCCCTTGAACAGTTCGTTCTCGACCAGATGTGCCTCCTGGCGCATCCCGAGCCGCTCGGCCAGCCGGGCCGACGGCAGGTTCCGGGCGTCGATCCGGGCCATCACCCGGTGCAGTCCCAGCCCATCGAAGGCCAGCCGAAGCATCGCCGCACTGGCTTCGGTGGCGTAGCCGTGGCCTCGCGCCGTGGGATGGAAGACCCAGCCGATCTCGCCGCCGCGGTACTGCTTGCTCCGGTAGAACAGCACCACATCGCCTGCCAGCTGGCCGGTTTCGGCGATCTCAGCTCCGAGGGTGAGCGCCTCACCCTCGGCCGTGACGGTGGTGGCGGACAGGTCGGTCAGTAGCCGGGTGGTCAGCACCGCTGCCGTCATCGGCTCGAACGGCAGATAGCGGCAGACCTCCGGATCACCGCGGTAACTCAGCAGGGCCGGCCGGTCGGCCAGGGTCAGCGGGCGCAGCAACAGCCGCGCCGTCCTGATCGGGTAACTGGGATGCAAGGTCACCACCCGGACGGGGCTGGGGCCGCGCCCGGGGTCAGGCGGCACGGTAGTGCCGCCGGGCGGCCAGCGCCCCGGCCAGGAATCCGGCCAGCACGCCGGCTCCGGCCGACGGAAGGCCGATCTTGGCCACCCGGCGCCTGGTCCGGTAGTCCTGGATCTGCCAGCCGTGGGCCCGGGCATGCGCCCGCAGGGCCCGGTCGGGATTGACCGCGACCGGATGCCCGACCAAGGACAAGAGCGGGATGTCGTTGGCCGAATCGCTGTAGGCGGCGCACCTGCGCAACGCCAGCCCCTCCCGCTCAGCCAGTTCGCCCACCGCCTTGGCCTTGGCCTGCCCGTGCATCGGCTCGCCCACCAGCCGGCCGGTGTAGATGCCGTCGGCGTGTTCAGGCACCGTGCCGATCGCCCCGGAGAGCCCCAGGCGGCCAGCGATCACCTCAGCCACCTCGATCGGTGAGGCAGTGACCAGCCATACCTTCTGGCCGGCGTCCTCATGCATCCGGGCCAGGGCCAGCGTGCCGGGCCAGATCTTGTCGGCCAGCATCTCGTCGTACACCTCTTCACCGACCGCCCGCATCTCCTCGACCGAGTGCCCGGCGATGAAGGCCAGCGCGCGTTCCTGAGCGTCGGCGACGTGGCCGGTGTGCTCGCCCAGAGCGATGAAACGGGCCTGCTGCCAAGCGAATCGGACGATGTCGCGGAGGGAGAGGAAATCGCGCCGGTACAGCCCGCGGGCCAGATGGAAGATCGACGCGCCCTGGATGATGGTGTTGTCGACGTCGAAGAACGCGGCCGCCGTCGGATCGCCCAGCGGATCCTCAAGGTGACGGCCGGGCAACGGGACCGCGGCCACGCCGTCGTCCACCGGTATCTGGCCCTGCGGCCATGAACCGGGAGACTCGGATCTCTGCCCGGCGGAAGCTGGCATGGCCGTCACTTTACGCGACCACGGTCATGCTCAGCGGAATTACGGGTGAACCGCGATTGGCGATCAAGGGCTGATCGGAGAGACGCTGCCGCCGTGCCTCCAGTGCCCGCCCGGATGACCCTGATCGGGAAGCCGGGCTGTCATCTGTGCGACGACGCACGAGAGGTGGTCGAGCGGGTCGCCCGGGACACCGGGACGGCGTGGGCCGAGCTGTCGATCCTGGACGACGCCGAGCTGGCCCAGCAGTATGCCGAGCTGATCCCCGTGTTGCTGGTGGACGGCGAGCAGCACACCTTCTACCGGGTCGAGGAGGACCGGCTGCGGGCGGCGCTGAACGGCCGGCGGCGGTGGTTGCGAGCCGGTCGCCGATGAGCTTCGCCGACTTTGTGCATTCGTTCACAAGTGCCTAGGCTGGGGTCGTTCCAGCAGATGTGCCACCGAAGGAGTGGGCCTCACCGTGACCCGGCCTCGCCCTGCCCGCATCGTGCGCAGTCAGCGCGCCGAGCGATCAGTGCGCCCGGGGATCCCGGAGGCCACCGTCTCCCGGCTGCCGCTCTATCTGCAGGCCCTCACCACTCTGGCTGAGCAGGGCGTCGCCACCGTGTCCTCGGAGGAACTGGCGGCCGCGGCCGGGGTGGGATCAGCCAAGTTGCGCAAGGATCTCTCCCACCTGGGCTCCTACGGCACTCGCGGGGTCGGCTACGAGGTGGAGTACCTGGTCTACCAGATCTCCCGCGAACTGGGCCTGACCCAGGACTGGCGGGTGGTGATCGTCGGAGTCGGCAACCTCGGGCACGCACTGGCCAACTACAACGGCTTCACCTCTCGTGGCTTCACCGTGGCCGCCCTGGTCGACGCGTCTGACCAGGTGTGCGGCAGCACGGTAGCCGGTCTGCGAGTACTCCCTCTGGGTGAACTTGACCACATCGTCCAGGAGCTCTCGATCCAGATCGGGGTGGTGGCCACGCCCGCCGACGCCGCTCAGGAGGCGGTCGATCGGCTGGTTGCGGCGGGCGTCACCGGCGTCCTCAATTTCGCCCCGTGCGTGCTGACCGTGCCGGACGGCGTGATGGTGCGCCGGGTCGACCTGTCCACCGAGTTGCAGATCCTCGCCTTCCACGAGCAACGCCGGGCCGCGGGCCAGCTGGCCGCCGATGGCGAGGCGCTGGCCGAAGTGGCGATGAACAGCGCGGGCGTTGCCGCTGTCCGGGATCTGAAGTCCCGCAACGAGCACCTGGCGGCCGCGCTGGCTCATGGGCTGGCCGGCGAGCTGAAGGATGCGCGGGCTCCCCGGCGTGCGGGAGCGGCCGGATGAGCGTGCTCGTGGTTGGACTGTCACACCGCACGGCACCGATCGAGGTTCTCGAGCGGGCCAGCCTTTCCGCGCAGAGCGCGGCCGACCTGGCCGTGCGGCTGTGCGCCGGCGATCACGTGCTGGAAGCGGTCTGCCTCGTCACCTGCAACCGGCTCGAGGTGTATGCCGAGGTCAGCAAGTTCCATGGCGGGGTCGGCGAGGTGGGTACCGCACTGGCCACGACCATCGGGATCGGCCTGGAAGAGCTGACCGAGCATCTCTACGCCCACTACGAGGCGGCCGCGGTCAGCCATCTGTTCGAGGTGACCAGCGGGCTGGACTCGATGGCGGTGGGCGAGGCGCAGATCCTGGGACAGGTCCGCTCGGCGCTGCGGGCCGGTCAGGCCGCGGGGTCAGCCGGACGCGAGATCGGGCGGCTGCTGCAGTATGCGCTGCGAGCCGGTAAGCGGGCGCACCGCGACACCCAGCTCGACCATGCCGCCCCGTCGCTGGTCGACGCAGGGCTGGCCCGGGCCGCCTCCGTCCTGGGTGATCTTCAGGGCACCCGGGTGCTGGTGATCGGGGCCGGCGCGATGAGCGGCCTGGCGGTGGCCAGCGCGGCGCGGGCCGGAGTGGCCGGCATCACCGTCTGCAGCCGGACACCGGAGCGCGCTCAGCGATTGGCCCAGTCGGTCAGCTCGCTGGCGTCGCATCCGGTCCCGGGCCGGGCCGCGGTGATGACCGAGCTGGTCACCGAGCTGGCCGCCGCCGACATCGTGATCGCCTGCGCGGGAGCACCCGGTCACCTGGTGACCCGCAACGACGCGCGGCGGGCGAACGCCAGCCGCGACGGCGCCACCCAGGTCTACCTCGACCTGGCCGTGCCCCGGGACGTCGATCCGGCCATCGGCGAGCTGGACGGTATGCACGTGGTGGACCTGGAACTGCTCGGCCGCGACCTCCGCCGGGCCGGGCTGGCTGACGTGATCGCCGCGGCCCGGGCGCTGGTGGCGGGCGAAGTCGCCAGCTACCTGGCCGCCCAGCGGGCCGAAGAGGTCGCGCCGACAGTGATCGCGCTGCGGACGATGGCCAGTGCGGTGGTCGAGGCCGAACTGAACCGGCTGGAGAGCCGGGTGGGCCGGCTCGAGCCCAGGGTTTACGCCGAGCTGGAACAGACCGTGCACCGGGTGGTGGAGAAGCTGCTGCACGCACCCACGGTGCGGATGAAGGAGCTGGCCGCTGAGCCCGGTGGCAGCAGTTACGCCGAGGCTCTGCGCACCCTGTTCAATCTGGGGCCCGAGCCAGACGCCGTCCAGATCCCGGCCGACCTGCAGGTGACCGGCGCCGAGCCGGGGATCGAGATCGCCGTGACCCTCAACCGCGGGCACGCCGGGAGGACGTCGTGAGTGCCACGTCCGTGCGAGCCGGTTCGCGCGATCAGGTCCCGTCCCGGCCGGGTGATCTACCGGCCCGGCTGCGGATCGGCACCCGGCGCAGCGCGCTGGCCCTGACCCAGACCCGCTGGCTGGCCGAAAGGATCACCGCCAGCCTGCTCCGGGCCGGCCATCAGGTCCAGGTCGAGCTGGTCGAGGTGACCAGCCAGGGCGACGTCAGCCCGGCGCCGCTGGCCAGCCTGGGCGGAACCGGGGTGTTCGTTTCGGCGCTGCGAGAAGCGTTGCTGGACGGGCGGATCGACCTGGCCGTGCACTCGCTCAAGGACATGCCGACCGCGGCGGCGAGCGGCCTGGAGATCGGCGCGATCCCGGTCCGGGAGGATCCCCGGGATGCGCTGGTGGCCCGCGATGGCCTGACCCTGGGCCAGTTGCCGCCCGGCGCCCGGATCGGCACCGGTTCGCCCCGCCGGGCCGCCCAGCTGCGAGCGCTGCAGCCGGGGCTCGAGGTCACCGATATTCGCGGCAACGTCGACACCCGGCTGAGGATGGTCAGTGAGGGCGCGGTGGACGGCGTGCTGCTGGCCCTGGCCGGGCTGCGCCGCCTGGGCCGGGAGTCCGAGGCGCCCCAG
>CALMAR010000308.1:4115-4336 GCA_937859855.1 uncultured Kineosporia sp. | reverse complement strand
GCCTCAGCCGGAGCGCGCCGTGCGCGGCCGGCGGCGGGCCGAGCCCGTGCACGAACCTGCCGTACAGGCCGAGATGCACGTGCAACCACTCCGGCCGGGCGGAATCCGCCGGGCCGATCTTGAGGAACAGGTGCTTGCCGAAGGCGTCCGTGCCGATCAGGCGGCCGCCGTCGATCCGGGCCACCCCGGCGGCGAACCGGTCCTGCAGCGCAGAGGCATGC
>CALMAR010000308.1:0-4105 GCA_937859855.1 uncultured Kineosporia sp. | reverse complement strand
GGTGCGAGCCGGTGGATCGTGTGTCCTTCGGGGATGGCGGCCTCCTGGCCTCCTCGGCCGGCTCGCCGGCCGGGTCAGCCGCCGCCGATCAACTGCCGCAGCAGGGTGCTGGACGTGTGGACGGTGTACGGGAAGTACACCACCCTGACGCCGCGCGCGCCGAGGCCGGCCTCCAGCCGGTCACCCTTGGGCGTGCCCTTCCAGTCGTCGCCCTTGAACAAGACGTCGAAGTGCAGCCGCTCCCACATCACGACCTTGTCGCTGGACACGTCGGGGACGACCTCGTCGACGCACTCCATCGCGCCGACGATCTCCATCCGCTCGGCGTGCGGCACCACCGGCAGCCGGCCCTTGGCCTGCTCCAGCACGTCGTCCAGCACCACTCCCGCGATCAGGAAGTCGCAGTGCTCCCGTGCGCGGCGCAGGATGTTGAGGTGCCCGATGTGGAACATGTCCCACGCGCCGGGCACGTAGCCGACCACGCCGTGCCGTTGCCGGGGCCCGGACGGCTCGCTCATCGGAACCTTGCCACCTCCCGGTACCACTTCGGCAGCGCGGCCAGCATGAACAGCGTCGTGCCGGCGAGCATCAGGCTGTAGAGCGCCACGAATCCGGCCTGCCAGGCGAACGTCAGGAAGATCAGGCAGAGCACGCCGTAGTCGGTGGGCCAGACCAGCAGCGAGCGGATCACGGCGGCCCGGCTGGCGTCCGCGGGTGCCGGCGCCTGCAAGGGGTGCGCCCGCCGCAACTGGTCGGTCAGGATCTGGACGAAGAAGAAGACCGCCTGCACCAGCGTGAAGCCGATCGGGATCAGCAGGACCGCTGCGGAGACGTCGTAGAACCGGTACCAGCCGATCAGCACGGCCAGGTGCAGGGCCGAGACCTTGATGCTGTCGACCACGTGGTCCAGCCATTCGCCGGCCGGGGAGCCGCCGCCGCGCAGCCGGGCCAGCTGGCCGTCGGCGGAGTCGAAGGCGTAGCCGACCAGCAGCAGCAGGGCGACGGCGACCGCCGTCGGCACGCCCGCACGGGTGCAAGCGATCGCTGCGATCCCGCCGGCGGAGAACGCCGCGCTGATGAAGGTGACCTGGTTCGGCGTGAGGCCGGCCTGGTACGCGCCGGCGGCCAGCAGCCGTCCGATCCTCCGGTTCACGAACCGCGAGTAGGCGGGAGAGCCCTTGGCCGGCGGCTTCTGGGCGTAGGCGAGGCGCCGCAGGGTGGCCGAGAAGCCTGGATCGTCCTGGGGCTGGCGCTCCGGCCTGGCGTCGGACAGGGTCACGCGACGGCGCTCCGCTGCATCGTCCGGCTCAGCGCCGAGCGCAGGATGGTGCTGGCCGACACGCGCGCAGCCGGCAGGGACTGCGCGGGGTGCCGCTCCAGCACCGCAGCCTGGACGACGTCCATCTCGCCCGCCGGCGACAGCAGGGTGCCGCCGGCCGAGCCGATGAGGGCGTGCACGTCGAGCTCGTCCAGGGCCAGCACCTCGGAGACGTCGCGGACCCCGGCGACGATCTCTCGCCGTTCGATCCCGGGCACCACGGGGGCCCTGCCGGCGACCATCTCGACCAGCTCGTCGTCCGCCACGGCCACCACCAGCCGGTCACAGCGCGTCGCGGCGGACCGGATCAGGTCGAGGTGCCCGACGTGGAAAAGGTCGAAGATGCCGACCAGCAAGCCGGTGGTGTTCCTCGGCATGTGCAACTCCTCCATGGAATCCGGTTCCCGACCGGCTCAGCCCGAGGCCACGTCCAGGTGATCTCACGCTAGCAGCGGGCAGTTGTGGCTCGTGGCGGTTTACCAGGACGTGACATGTGGCCTAGCCCATCCGCCGCAACCCGCCACGGTCTGCGCGGCGGAGCGGGCGGAGCCGGGCTCAGCCGACCTGGTCCAGTCCCGTCGCAGCCAGCCAGGAGGCGGCGAACAGCGACGTGGTGAACCGCGACTGGTACGTCTTGCGGGCCTGCCTGCCGGCCGCCGTCACCTGGTCCCGGTCCAGCCCGGCCAGCAGCGCAGCCAGGGCTCGGTGGTCGCCGGGCGGGTAGAGCCACCCATCGTGGCCGTGCGTGACGATGTCGGTCAGACCGCCCCCGGCGCTGGCGATCACCGGCCGCCCCCGGGCGAACGCCTCGATCGCGACGAGCCCGAAGGGCTCCGGCTGGTCCGACGGGACCAGAGCCACGTCGGCGGCGTCCAGGTGACCGGCGACATCCGGGACCTCGCCGACGACCGAGACCGAGTCGGGCCTGCGCAACCGGGAGACCAGCTCCGGGACGTCGATCGCGTCACCGATCGGGGGTGGCCCGCCGAGGACCACCAGGTGGCCCGGATCCGGCACCCGGTCCCAGGCCGACAGCAGCGTCTCGTGCCCCTTCCAACCGTTCCACCGACTCGCCACCACGAACTTCAGGGGCCCCGAACGCTCGCCCAGGTCGATGCCGGTGCCGGGATCCTGAACCCCGTTCGGCACCACCGTCGTGCGCCGACTCAGCCTGTCGCCCAACGACCTTCGGCTCGCCTCAGAGATGGCGACCAGTCGATGGCAGGCGGACGCCCCAGGCGTCAGCATCACGCGATCGCTGCCGGACCAGATCTCCTGGACGTGACCGATGACCGTGCCGACACCGGCCAGCCGCGCCGCCGGTGCCGCCAGGGTAGCGGCGCTGGTGGTGCAGTAGACGGCGGCGGGACCGACCCGGCGCAACTCGGCGACCAGCCGCGACCAGCGGCCGGCCAGCCGACCCATGCCGGTGACGGTCCGGTACGACCGCCGCAGGATGGGCAGGTCCACGTGACGCACGGCCACGTTCCTGTCCGCAAGCACGGCGCACAGCGGTCGCCGCCCGTGCGCCAGGTCTGTCGGGAGCCACACCTGGACGCGGCGCCCGTCGGTGGTCGCATCCAGCATCTCCAGGAGCATCCGGTCGGCACCGTAGAGCTCGTCCGAGGGATGGATGAAGATCAGTTCTGGTGCTGCACTGGTCATCGGCGATTCTTGAGCGTGCCGCTGCCGAGGAACCGGTTCTTGGTCAGCACGATCCAGTTCCAGTTCTTGGCCAGCACGCGCTTGGCGGGATTGCCGTCCTGCGGGACCCAGTTGGTGGTGTGCCGGGAGATGCTGCCCGCGTGCACCATCGAGTAGGCGTAGGCGGCGATGGACCGGCGCGAGCGTCCCGGCGGGAAGGTGATCTTCTCGTAGCCGTGGAACGAGCTGTCGGTCGACTCCATGATGGTCAGGCGGTTGAACAGGGGCTGCACCGAGACCGTGGGATTGCCGGGCTTGTCCGTGAGCAGCAGCTCACCGCCCCAGGAGGGCTCCCACCCGGGGTTCAGGTACAGCAGGATGTTGAACTCCCGCAGCCAGTCCTCGTGTGTCGGGTGGATGTTGAAGTCGACGTGCATGTCCAGATAGCTGCCGTCGGCACCGGCGTGGAAGCCACCGCCGACATATTCCGGGTCGATGAACACGGAATGTCCGGCCAGGGGGGCCAGGAAATCGGCGAACTCGGGGCTCATGAATACGTTGTGCAGCTGCTTGGACAACTCGGAATGCCTGTCCAGGGTGGAAAGCTCACGCTTGTCACTGAACATGTAGTCGCGCGACTTCGGCATCGCGTCGGGCTGCGGGAGGTCTTCGTAGAGTTCCCGCGCAAAGTCCGCATCGAGGAAATTGTCGATCGTGACGTGTTTCACCGGCGTGCTCCGCCTGAAGGTGGCGGCGAACTCTTCGCGACGCTCGTAGATGCCCGGCGACACGGGAGAGGGAAGCATTTCTGACTCCTCGATCGGGGATTGTCGTGCGCGGCCCAGAGCGGCGATGCCCGAGTGAGCCGGTTCCTGACGCACGACAGTACACACGTCACACGGCGGGCGTGGCTGGAACGCGGAGATCGCGCAACCCACGCGGATACTGGCTATCACGGCGGTCTTGCTCGCTTCTGTGCCACCCCGCCGGGGCGCTGTGGACCGCAGCGGAAACCGGTTATCGCTACGGGAGACCTTCTGCAGCGGTTATCTTCGAGCCAGTTCGGGCCCGCTCCGCACCCGCCGGGGCCGGCACCCAGGTCGATCGTCGCCCGCCGCGCCGAGGGAGCGTTCCCGACGGGGT
>CALMAR010000307.1 GCA_937859855.1 uncultured Kineosporia sp. | reverse complement strand
GCTGCGAGCCTCCGTTTACCGCGAGCTGGGCCGTCGCTGTCCGCAGCAGGCCAGGCGAGGATGAAGATTCGGAATCGACCATGAGCTGCTCCCACGTCGGCAGCGCGTAAGCCGACCCATGCCGCGTCATACCCGAGGTCGGCCAAGTCGCCGAGTACGGCGCCAAGTGCTCGCAGATCAGGTTGTCGCTGTTCGGGATCTCCCAGACACCACGGGCACGGTTCCAGATCGCTATGGGCTTGGGCACTGAGTAGTCCTCGCACGTTCTCGATCACGATTAGGGATGGCCGAAGCTGGCTGATGACGTAAGCGGCATGTGACCAAAGACCGCTGCGGGTGCCCGGTTTAAGGCCGACCCTGAGGCCTGCCGTTGAGACGTCCTGGCATGGAAATCCCAGAGACAGCAGGTCAACGGGGCAGGCGCGAGCGACCATGGGCCAGTTCACCCGGGTGATATCGCCTAGGTTTCGAACATCAGGCCAGTGCGCACGAAGCACCTTCGACGGCGCGGATTCCTTCTCGCAGTGCCAGATGAGATCGATGTCCAGCAGCTGGCCCACCGCCAGGTCAAGGCCGCCCGTGCCACTGAAGAGACTGCCGCCGCGGAGGGGTCGCGGCCGCGTCATCTGTTGCCTGCGAGGCCGAATGAGGTCGGCATGAAACTGGCTTCTTTCCATGTCGGGCTGCGAGGAGCAGAGCGGAGTTATGGGCGCAGGACCAGCGCTTTCCGGCACGCAGGTTCGGCGCAGTAGATGGGGGCGCCCTTGTGGGTCCGGTCGTGCATGTCGAGGACCATCTGGGCCAGCGCCGCCCCGGGGCGATCCGCCTCTTGGGGCAGGTCTTGGACGCGGAGTTCGGCAGCGCTTTCCTCGAGCAGTAAACGCATCTGATCCATGGTTCAGGCCCCCTGAGGGTTTCGAAGTGACATGACGATGTGGCGGTGGTTCAGGTCCGGATCGGCGCCGTAGTCGGGCAGGGAATCGATGAGGACCGCACCGGCAGGCCCCGGGGGGAGCCGGAGTTGGATGACGGGCCCGGGCGCCGTGGTGAAGGCGTCGAGCAGGAAGGCTGGCTGCAGTGCAAGAGACCGCTCGCGGCCGTCATATTGGGCTTCGATGACGAGCTCACCTGCGCCGTCGTCTTCAGCCCAGGCGGTGATCGATCCGGCGGTGAGGTTGAGTTGCACCGGCTGGGACTGATTGGCGAAGAGGCTGGACGTGGAGACGGCCCGGATTAGCTGGTCCCGGTCGGCCTGGGCGGAGCTCTCACTTTTCGCGGCCTGTGCCTCGAACAGCTTCATCAGCTGGGGGAAGTCGCCGTATAGGTAGCCGAGTCCGGCGGTTTGATTACCAGCGGTAACGGAGAGGACGCTGTCGCCGAACCCGAGGGAGGGCTTGTCCCCGGCTTCTTTCGTGAGTTCCTTCAGTCGTTTCGCTGGAACGATGACTGGGCCGCGATCCGGGCCGTCCCACGGCACGAACTCGATGGCCGCGCGGTACTTGTCCGATGCCGCGATTTGGAGTCGTCCGTCCTGGGCGGTCAGCTGGATGCCGGTGAGCGCTGGCCGGCCGTCGTCTGTGGCTGCAGCGACGGTGGCCCGGGCGACAGCGTCGGCGAAACCGGCGGCGACGCCGTCCGGATCCGGCAGAGCGGGGATGGATGGATAGTCGTGGCCAGGCATGACGGGGAGCCTGAATCGGTCCCGGCCTGCACGGACGGTCAGCGATGACGCCTCCGCGTCCGTACTCAGCTGGAACTTGCCAGCGAGCCGTCCGGCGATGTCGGCGAGCATGCGGCCCGGCACGATCACCGGCGGCAGGTCCCCGTCAGCGAGCGCGACGGCCCCAGCTTGAACGGTGAAGTCGAACGCGCTGGCGGTGAGGAACCCACCTGTGGCTCCCAGCATCATGCCCGAGAGGACAGGGACCCGGGGTTTGGTGGGCACTGCTCGGGCTGCCCAGCGGACAGCGGCAGCGAATGCGTCGGCGTCGATAGTGATGGTGGCGCGTTCGGTCACGGCTTGCTCCGGGGGCTGGCGGCGCCGATTGCGGAGAGGTCGGCGTGCGGCGGGAGGTCCGGCCGCATGGGAAGGGTGCGGCCGGGAGGGGGGGGGTGAGGGGGGTCGCGTTCGTAGGCGAACTGGACCATCGCGTCTTCGTCGAGGAGCAGGGACCATGACGGGAACGGCTGGACCGTCCAGACGGGTGTTGTGAGCGGGGACCGCCAGTCCGGGACGATCCACCCGGCGACCTCAGAGTTGGCGGGGTTGGCGTGCACCCACGGTCTGTGGCATCGCTGGCCGAGGTCCAGAAGGTTGGACGGGTCGTGGATTTCGGGGCGCCGGGTGCCGCCCATGCCTTTGAGTTGCCGGTGGTGGATCTCGGTCGCCGGCTCGGCCATGCAGATCTCGCAGATGCCAGCCGACCGGCCCGCGACCAGTTCGGCGACCCGGGCGGGGACGCCGGTAGCTCCTTTCCGGAGCCGGGTCCTGGGGAGGGGTATGCCGGTCATGACGCCACAGCCAGCGGTACGGGCACGCAGCGGCTGCAGAGCCAGAAGGTGACGCCCTTGACGACTAGCTGGTGCACGGAGGGTTCGCGGCGGCAGGACTCACACACCGGCGGTTTCATCGGGGAAGTCCCAGCTCGACCAGGAGGTCGTGCAGTTCCCCGGCCGCCGTCCGGAGATTGATGGTTCCGCCGCGAAGCGCCTGGCCTAGCCGGATCTGCGCGGGAGTGATCCGGTCGATCAGCTCGCTGCGGGTGAGGAACGCCCCCAGCTCTTGGCTGGACCGGTCGACTTCGTTCAGGACCTGCGTGAGCGCCGACTGCGTGGTGATGATCGGCGGGTCGACGGCATCGGTGAGCGCGTCCCATTCGGCGCTCACAGCACTGCGTCCTCGGTGTATTCGCCGGCGTCTTCCGGGTCGGCGCCACCCACTGGTGTCAGGGTCACGCTGGTCGGTGACCATTCGACCCGGGCGCCCGGGATGGCGACACCGAGCGCGGGCCAGAACACGTCCTGGCCCTCAGCGACGATTTCCTTCTTCAGCGCCGCCACCGGGATGCTGACCCTGGTTTCGCTCCTGACCAGGTGTGGCGCGTGCTGGGTGAGGAACTCGACGACCATCGCTTCGTCGTCGACCTTCAGCGACATCTGCCCGGGGCGGGTCGTGACGGTTCCGTGCGGGGTGCTGATCCGTTTCCGTCCTGCGTCCCGCTGTTCCCGCGCGTACCGCTCCAGATGGGCGGTGAAGTACGCCTCGTCCCGTGCTGGGCCGGTGTCTTCGCGGGAGGCCCAGTCGCTGATCCGGTCCAGCTCTTCCTGGGCCAGCCCGGCGATCCGGGCCCGTTCGGCACGGGCGGAGCGCACTTTCCGCAGCGCCCAGGCGGCTTCACCGTCGTTCGTGATCCGCCACGGCTCGTCCGCCTCGTGGTCCTCAGGTGGATCGGCGGCAGCCGTCAGCTCTGCGATCGCAGATAGCTCGGCTTCAGAGGGACTCGCGTCGGTGGTCACGCTGGCACCTCTGCGGCGGCTTTGACGAGCTTGCCGTCTTCGACGCGGTAGGCGACGCCGGCCTCGATGCCGTCGATGCCGACTTCACCGAACGCCTTCCGGTATCGGCGCGCGGTGTCGTCCCACCAGGTGATGACGATGAGTCCTTCGTTTCCGGCGGTGGCCGTGCCCCTGTATCCGGCGGTGGCCGTGCCCCTGTCTCCGGCGGTGGCCGTGCCCCTGTATCCGGCGGTGGCCGTGCCGCTGTATCCGGCGGTGGCCGTGCCGCTGTTTCCGGCGGTGGCCGTGCCGCTGTCTCCGGCGGTGGCCGTGCCTCTGTCTCCGGCGGTGGCCGTGCCCCTGTCTCCGGCGGTGGCCGTGCCGCTGTCTCCGGCGGTGGGGCGGGCGGCGGGGGTCGGGGGGCCGGCCGGCGCATGCTCAGTGATCAGTCCGACTGCGCCGGACCGTTCGCCCGAGTAGACGACGACGCCGCGAGCGAATTTGACCTTGCCGCCGAGGTCCACCAGGTCTGCGGTGTCGATCTCGACGACCTGCCAGAGCGCGTCGCCCCATTCGAGGAGGTCCCCGTCCCCCTGGCCCCAGAGGCAGCCATGAAGGCCGTGGCCGCACTCGGACGTCGCCTGCCAGTCAGGGCACTCGACCGGCCCGCTCGCCGGCCACTGGAATGACCCGTGATAGGAGGTTCCATTGGGTGCGGAGGTCCGCAGGACAAGGGCCTTACCCTCAGCGGGAACCCAGACGGGAAGCGCGGTTTCAGTGTCGGACTGCTCGGTCATGGTCATGCAGGGACTCCTTCTGTGGTCTGGATGGCGCGGGCCTGGATGTCGTCCCGCAGGAGTTCAAGACCGCCGATGTCGGTGGTCTCTGATATGGCTTGCCCGTCGTGGCTAGCTGCCCAGTCGGTGGCAATGCGCCGGATCTCGTCGCTGTCTCCGGCCACGGCGTCCTTGATCTGTTGAAGCAGGAGAGTGCGCTGCGTGGCGACGGGCCCGAGGTTGGCTCGGTCGGGGCGGGCGTGACTCCGGTCCCCGGCGGTGACGTCGGCCAAGCCGAGGTCTCGCCACAGCTTGTCCACCCGGAACCCGGGGAGTGGTATCCGCTCGGGGACGTGCATCCGCGTTGAGCGCACCCCAGTCAGGAACGCCTTTCCCCGTTCTGGCATCTGCACGATGCCGCCCACGTCGTACGGGAGACCCTTCTCCGCCTTCACTTTCGGCTGCTTCTCGCCGGTAGGCCGGCCGTTCACCATGACCGTGACGTCTTCGAGGCGGGCCGTCAGCAGCGAAGGACCCTGATGTGCGCGCAGCGCGTCCAGAACGCGCTGCCACCGGTCCTTGGCGACGTTCCACAGGTCGACGGTGATGTCAGCCTCGGAGGTCTCCGCGCCGTTCCGTTTCCGGGACTGCCGCTCGTTGGCCGTGTCCTGGGCCATATCGCAGAGCAGATCCCACAGCCGGGTCATCGAATCCAGCACGATCAGGGTGGGCTTCTCATCCGTCTTAGGCTGAGCAGCGGCCCACTCGACGGCGGCGAGGATGTCCCTGAAAGTGCCGTCGTGCTCGACGATCTCGAAGTCCGCGTCCTTGAGGCCCCCGTATTCGTCCGGGTCGTCCTCGCCGATCCCGATCCACAGGCACCGGCCCACGAGGTCCGAGCCGGACGCCTCGGCGCACGACCATGACTTCCCGCTCTTCTCAGCTCCAGCGAGGAGGAGGATCGGCCAGGACGGCAGCCCTGTCGGCCGGCGCGTCGTCCGCTGCTTCGCCTTGGCCGGCGCGGGACTCATCGCGCACCGGTCAAGGCGTAATCCAGCGCCCGGATCGCCTTCCGCACCACATCCGTCTGCACCGAGGCGGCGGAGGCGGCCTTCACGCACCGTTCCTCGTACATGCCGACCTGCAGCATGTGCTGCTCCAAGCAGATCGCTACGGCCCGCATGGCGATCATGTAGGGGAATGAGTGCTGGCCGCCGATGGCTTTCCCGCGCAGCCGCAGATCGCTGACGTGCCCGGCGATCTCAATCCACAACGCCTCGGTCGCGGCTTGCATGTCATCGCCCGCGGCGGCGAGCTCCTCGTCGAGGACCGTCTCGATTTCCGCGATCCGCCGCTCAAGGCGACTGATCCGCAGGCGCCGGTTCCGGGCGTGGATCGTTACAACGGCCGCGTGAACAGCGTGACCGTCTGGCCGGGGAGGCCCATCTCGCAGCGGCGCGTGGGCGCCGCACTCATCGAACTCGACCAGCGTGCTGTCCGCGTAGGACATGTCCGTGCGTGACGTTGAGGTCTCCGTGACGCGGGCGAGCTTGCCGCAGGCCGGGCAGTCAGCGTCGAACTGGATGGCGGCGGTCATGACACCCCCAGCGGGAGGCAATCTTGCGCGAGGCGCAAGGCGACGACCTCGCAGTAGCGTTCTTCAAGCTCGACACCGATGGCACGGCGACCGAGGTCGCGTGCGGCGACCAACGTGCTCCCGGAGCCCGCAAAGGGGTCAGCAATAACACCGGGCGGGCAGCGCTGAATCAGCTCCTCCATTACGTCCAGAGGCTTGGCATGAGGATGTCTGTAGCGGCCCGCTAACCCGTTAGTAGTGCCTTGCAGCCGGGCCATTGTTTCGAAAACACTTGAGCGGCCGTTGAGCCCGGCCGGCCAAGGGCCTAATAGGTAGATGGCTTCGATGTCACGCCTCAGGCCGGCAAAGGTGCCTTTGTTGCCTGCATCTACCGGTTTAAGAAGCGCAGCAACTTGCTTTGTGTTTGCGGGGGGCGGCAGCATGAAATCGCCAAATGCAATGGCGATTCGATTGCCCCATAGAGCGAGAGCGGTATCTCGAGTGGTTGTGTCGAGATCTCCAGCGATACCGTCGTGCCTGTCGTCCGCATGAGTCAAGCGCCTGGTGCGGCCCTGTTTCCAACCTCGACCGTAGGGAGGATCAGTGACGAGGACGTCAGCGACCAGCCATTCGGTGATCTGCCGGCAGTCGCCGTGGTACAGCGTCACCGCGTCGTCGGCGTAGTAGGGCGCGGTCACGGCCGCCTCCTTGCCACCTCTTCATGGCCGGCCCGCCGATACAGCCAGCTAGCGGTGCCGCTCAGCACGAGCAGGACGAGTAGCCAGCGCCCGTCGGGCTGGACCTGGTACCCGTTCAGCAAGGCCATGCCGAAGAGGAACAGGGAGGCGAAGAGGACTACCGAGAGGGCGGCTCCACCGGTGTCTGAGGGCTCAGGCGAATCGGGGACGGTGGGCGGGGAGCCGGTGATGGCGGCGATCAAGGCGGCGACCGCGGCCGTCCGGGTGACTTGCTGGCTGTTCAACCGGGATTGTGTCATCGTAGATATGTCCGTTTCGGAGACGGGCTGGTTCGGCTCGCGAAACCCCTCGATGCCACGGGGGGTTTCGCTGTTTCTGGCTTGTCCGCGACCGGCCGTGCACTGCGCCTTCCCTGACTGAGTGCGCCAGGCCGATGCGAGCCGGGGGGATCCGCACCATGAATGGGTGGCCTGGCCTGGGATGGCCGGTCGCGGGGTTCTAGGGGGATCGCCTGCGCGTAGCTGGCATGCTGGCGATCAGGACGGCGAGGACTGCCACT
>CALMAR010000306.1:10720-16021 GCA_937859855.1 uncultured Kineosporia sp. | reverse complement strand
ATGTGGCGCTGGGGGTTGCGGAGGGGGCCCGGCTGGTGTCCGGGGGCGCCCGGGCCACCGGGCCGGGCCTGGACGACGGCTACTTCTTCCAGCCGACCCTGTTCGCCGACTGCCATCGGGAGATGCGGATCGTGCAGGAGGAGACGTTCGGCCCGATCGCGACGGTGGAGCGGTTCCGGACCGAGGACGAGGCGGTCGAGCTGGGAAATGACACCTCGTATGGCTTGGCCGGGGCGGTCTGGACCAGCGACCGGGCCCGCGCTCATCGGGTGGCGGGCCGGTTGCGCCACGGCACGGTATGGATCAACGACTACGGTCCATACCTGCCGCAGGCCGAGTGGGGCGGGTTCAAGCGCTCAGGCTCCGGGCGTGAGCTGGGCCTGGCGGGCCTGGCTGAATACCGGGAAGCGAAGCACATTTGGGAGAACACGGACCCGAAGCCTCAGCACTGGTTCGGCTGACGCCCTCACCGGGCGCTCGGCCAGACCGGTGTACCGGCTGATGCGCGTGCGCGGGTGGAGAAGCGGTTCGGCGGCTAACGTCAGCGGGTGGATGTTGCCCGTTCAGTCACTGCGGTGGGGTTCTCGGTCAGCCGGGGCATCGACCGTGCTGTCCGTGTGATCACCGGGCTGGCCGACGCGGCCGAACGGGTACCCGCTCTGATCGCCCGGATGGAGTTGGCGCTCACCGCGGCCGAGGCGTTGCTCGGACAGGCCGGTGAGGTGACGGTGATGGTCGAGCAGGTCACGGTCAAGGCCGACGTGGTCCGGTCCGAGGCGGAGATGGTGACCGGCCTGGCCGGTGGCATCGCGGCCCGCGCCGCAGCACTGATGGACGCCAGCGAGCCACTGCTGCAGGCAGTGGTCAGCCTGCCTGCCGCGCTGCCCGGGGACGTCGCGACGCTGATCAGGCGCGGACTGCCGCTGATCGACGAGCTGGCCAGCCTGATGCCGGTGTTGCGCGAGATGGAGGCCGCCATCCCGGCTGTGCGCAACATTCTCACCGTGGTCGAGCGCCTGGAGCCGGTCATGACCGATGTCGAGACCCGGATCGCCGGATTGCCTGGAGCCAGCCGGATGCGCAAGCGCGGCGAACGCGAGATCGAAGAGGCCAGCGCCGAACCAGAATGACGCCGGCCCGGCGGCGTGCCGCCCGGAGGGAATCCGCTGCTCGATGCCGGCTGGCCCTTGCCGTGGGTCAGCCGATCGCGGCCTCGATCAGGTCGGCCACCCTCTTCTCCACCCCGGGACTCCACTGCTGGAGCGCGTACGACACCGGCCACAGGTCGCCGTCGTCGAGGTTCGCCGCTTCCTGGAAGCCCAGGGTCGAGTACCGGTAGTTGAACTTCCCCGAGTCCTGGAAGAAGACGACGATCTTGCCGTCCGCATTGGCGTAGGCGGGCATCCCGTACCAGGTCTTCGGTACCAACTCGGGGGCGGTCGAGGTCACCGTCACGTGCACGCGTTCGGCCAGGGCGCGATCCTCCGGGGCCATCTCGGCTATCCGGTCGAGGACCGCCTGCAGGCCGTCGGCCTTCTTGGCGCCCTTCTTGCCCTCGGCGCGCAGTTCGGCGGCGCGTTCCTTCATCGCCGCGCGCTCCTGCGCGCTGAAGCCGTCAGATGTGGCCGGGGAATTCTTCGCGGGCATTCTCGGGGCTCCTTCGTCGAGGCTCAGGGGTCGGCCCTTCTCGAGGCCTTCGGGGCCGGCGGATGCCGTCCGTCCATCGAAAGGCTAGGCCTGCGCACAACTGCGGCGCTTCTCGAATCCTGACCAAGGTGGACCGCTGCCCGCCTTCGGCGATTGAATCTTGAACCTCTTGACTGCTGGTGTACGTTCAGCCTTCTCCCAGGTCATTCGAATAAGGGGTGGTTCGTGTCGTTCCCGGACGCTGTTAAGAGTGCTCTTACGCAGTATGCGAACTTCAGCGGCCGGGCTCGCCGCTCCGAGTACTGGTACTTCGTGCTGTTCAACTTCCTCGTCTCGCTGGTCGCCTCAATCATCGACCGGATAGTCAGCACGAACTCGACGGTGGGGCCGTGGGGCGCGCTGCAGGCCCTGACCAGCCTGGCGCTGCTCATTCCCGGACTCGCGGTGGCGGTGCGTCGTCTGCACGACACCGACCGCTCCGGCTGGTGGCTGTTTCTCAGCCTGATCCCGCTGATCGGCGCGATCATCCTGCTGATCTGGGTCTGCACCGACGGGCAGCACGCCCCCAACCGGTTCGGGCCCGACCCGAAGGGCTTGGGCGGCGGCCTTGACCGGCCGGGCGGTTACGGCGACCAGATGGGTTACGGCCAGCCGGGCGGCTACGGTCCCGGCAGCGGCTACGGGCAGCCGGGAGGTTACGGGCAGCCCGGCGGTTACGGGCAGCCGGGAGGTTACGGGCAGCCCGGCGGTTACGGGCAGCCCGGCGGTTACGGGCAGCCCGGCGGTTACGGGCAGCCCGGAGAGTACGGCCAGCCCGAGGGGCACGGGCAGTCCGAAGGCTACGAGCCGCGCTGACCGCGGACGTCAGCCCTGGGGGCGCAGCAGCCGGACACTCGAGCCCATCCGGAGGCTGAGTTCCCGTGCGGCGGTGAGCAACCCGGTGACCAGCCCGGCCCGGGCCGCAGGCGGCATCCGGTAGCTGGGCGCGGAGATCGAGATTGCGGCCATCACCCGGCCGCTACCGTCCCGGACCGGTGCCGCAAGCGCGGTCAGGCCGATCTCCAGCTCCCCGTCGGTGCCGGCCCAGCCGGCCCGCCGCACGCGGTCCAGTTCCGTGCTCAGGGTCCGGGCCTCGACGATGGTCCGCTCGGTGAACGATGCGAGTCCGGCCTGCAGAACCGTTTCCAGCAGTCCTTCCGGCCCGAACGCGAGCAGCACCTTGCCGCTGGACGTGGCGTGCAGGGGCGTCCGGCGGCCGATCCAGTCCCGGCTCGCCACTGACGTCCCACCCATCTCCTGAAGGATGTTGACCGCTGCCCCGTCATCCAGGATCGCCAGGTTGACCGTCTCGTTGCAGTCCCTGGCCAGCCGTTCGCAGATGTCGCGGCCCTCGCGGCTCAGCTCCAGCTGCCCAGTCGTCGCCGCGGCCAGGCGGAGGATGCCCAGGCCGAGCCGGTACTTGCCGCGGTCGCCCGCCTGCTCCACCAGCCGTCGCGGCTCCAGCGCGCTGACCAGTCGGAACGCGGTCGACTTGTGCACCCCCAGAGCGGCGGCGAGCTCCGTGACGCCCATGTCACCGTGGGCGGCGAGCAGATCAAGGATGCCGAGCGCCCGGTCGACCGATTGGACCTGGGTGGATGATCCGATTGGTCCGGGACTGGCCACGCGCCGCTGGGCGGCCGACTCTGCCATAGCCGAACTTTAGGGCGACCCGCGGCAGGCGGTCACCAGGCAGTCACCAGGCAGGCCTTCACCCGGGCGCCCGGCTGGAGGACCACCCGTCGCCGGTCATGTCGCGGCTTGACGGGCTCGGCGCACCTCCCGCACGCTGTTGCGGATAGAACGACGAGTTTTGTATTGCGCAACAGCGAGAGGGTTTCGTGATCAGAGTCTGCGAGGTCACGGACCTGGCCGCCGGTGAGGCCATCCGGGTCGAGCGGCCGCCGTGGGCCGGGGACGCCGTCGCCGTCTTCAATGTGGACGGCGAGTTCCTGGCCATCGACGACACCTGCACCCATCAGGACGCTTCGCTGGCCGACGGCTTCCTGGACGGCGGCGTGGTCGAATGCCCCCTGCATGCCTCATGTTTCGATCTGCGCACCGGAGCACCGACCGGTCCACCGGCCAAGATCGGCGTGCGCACCCATCCGATCGAGATCCACGATGGAGTGGTCTTCCTGATCCAGCCCGCTCAGCCCGCAACGGACTGAAGGAGTGACCCATGACCAGCACCACACTGCCGCCCAGCCTGGTCGCGACCCTTCCCGGCCGCGCCTATACCGATGAGGACCAGTTCGCTCTCGAACAGGAGCGAATCTTCGAGTCGATGTGGTTCGCCGTGGCCCGGGCCGACGAGCTGGACCGGCCCGGCCGTTTCGCCACCAAACAGGTCGGCCGGGAATCGGTGATCGTGGTCCGGGGCCGGGACCAGGCGCTGCGGGCGTTCCTCAATGTCTGCCGCCACCGGGGTTCGCGGCTGTGTGAAGACGAAGCCGGAGAGGTTCGGCGGAACATCCAATGCGGTTACCACGCATGGACTTACGGCCTGGACGGCGCTCTGGTGGCGGCACCCAACCTGGCCCGGATGCAGGACATCGACCGTACCGCGTTCGGGCTCATCGGCGTCCAGTTGAGGGAGTGGCTGGGATACGCCTGGGTTTGCCTGGCCGCTGATCCGCCGTCCTTCGAGGAGACCGTGATCGGTGCCGCGACCCAGCGGCTGGGAGGCGAGGACGATATCGGCGCCTGGTCGGTGGAGTCGCTCCGGGTGGGGCGGCGGATCCGGTACGACGTGGCCGCCAACTGGAAGCTGATCATCGAGAACTTCATGGAGTGCTATCACTGCGCCACGATTCACCCCGAGCTGACCGAGGTGCTGCCCGAGTTCGCCGGCGGTTATGCGGCGCAGTACTACGTCGGGCATGGGGCGGCCTTTGGTGAGCAGATCCAGGGTTTCACCGTTGACGGCTCGCCCGGGGTGGCGCCCATTCCGACGATCGGCCAAGATCACGATCGCAAGTACTACGCGATCACGGTGAAACCGCAGGTGTTCATCAACCTGGTTCCCGACCACGTGATCTTCCACCGGATGTATCCGCTGGCCGCTGACCGCACGCTGGTCGAGTGCGACTGGTTGTACACCCAGGACGTGCTCGATTCGGGAGCCGATCTCGATCGGTCGGTCGAGTTGTTCGACCGGGTCAATCGTCAGGACTTCGACGCCTGTGAGGCGTGCCAGCCGGGGATGTCGTCGCGAGCCTACGCCCGAGGAGGTGTGCTGGTGCCCAGCGAGCATCACATCAGCGAATTCCATCGCTGGGCCGGTGCGATGCTGTCGAACTGAGGGGCGGATGGGCCAGCATGGATCCGGAGCCAGGCACCAGGAGGCCGATGATGGCAGACGAGCGGACGCCGAAGAAGACCGCCGCCGATCGCGGACGTGACGTCTTCGGCGCGTTCGGCGAATGGATGCGCAGCACTGAGCTGTTCAACTGGGTGATCCTGGTCGGGGTTGTGCTGATCGTTCCGCTGGTGCTCACTCGCTTTCCCCTGCTGCTGCTGCTCGTGTCCCTCGGTATCGCCACGGCCAGCATCTGGAGATTCTGGACAGTTGATCGGAAATGGGGGATCGGCCTGCTGATCTCCGAGCTGCTG
>CALMAR010000306.1:10454-10683 GCA_937859855.1 uncultured Kineosporia sp. | reverse complement strand
CCCGTACCCGGTCCTGACCGGCGGCTGATCGGGGCGAGGGGCCCCGGTGGCGCCGCCCGCCGCACGGCCCGATCCTTAACTCGTCCTCGTCCTCGTCCTCGAACTCATCCTCGAAACGGAGAACCGCTTCATGGCCACCCAGACCCTGCCCGACAGCCACGCCGACCTGCTGGAGCGGCCCCTGTTCGCCCACCTGGCCACCGTCCGGCCGGACGGATCGCCGCAGAGC
>CALMAR010000306.1:0-10444 GCA_937859855.1 uncultured Kineosporia sp. | reverse complement strand
ATCCGGATGACTCACACCAAGAACCGGCAGAAGTTCAAGAATCTGCAGCAGCAGCCCAGCGTCGCCATCTCCATCGCCGACCCGGACGACGGCTACCGGTTCCTCGAGGTGCGCGGCCAGGTCGACAAGGTTGAGGACGATGACGACGTCGCCTCCTTCTACAAGAGCCTGCAGAAGCGGTACGGGCAGGACTATCCGATCAAGGACGCCGGCGTCCGGGTGATCATGACCATCCGGCCGGAGTCCTTCGTCGCCGTGGCTGGCGGCAGCGTCGAGAACTGAGTCACTGACCGAGCCGTCCCGGCGGTTGCACGGGCGTGCGGGGCCCGAAGGTCGCGTGCACGCCGGGGGAGAAGAGCACACTGTCCGGCTCTCGGCCAGCCAGGTCGCCGAACCCGGCGGCGTCCAGGAGCTCGTCGTTCAAACCGGTCAGGCTCGCTGCTCGCAGGGGCCACGGTTCGTGGCTGTTGGGCCAGTAGTAGCTGCGCCGCCGCCCCTGCGCATGCAATCCCCACCGAGCGGTCAGGAACAACTCCAGCGGGCTCGCCTCGATCGGCGCGCCGGTCCGGACCGAGATCGCCGACGACGCTCCGCGCGGCCCGGGCCAGCGTCGCCGGCAGGTGTAGTGCAGGTCGTCGCCGGTCCGTGAGTAGCTCATCCTCGACCACAGATAGGGCAGCTTCGGGCCGAGCCGGGCGGCGAGCACCGGCACCAGCCGGGAGGCATCCAGGGAGACGAAGACGACTCCGCGCCGTCCCTGCTCATCCACCGAGTACAACCGGACATTCGTTTCGCAGAACGAGCCCAGATATGGCAGGCCCGGAGTGCCGGCGATCCCGATCCGGCGCATCAGGAACGGCACCAGCCCGACATAGCTGAGCCCGTCGAAGGTGTCCGGCCGGACCCCGGACGGCAGGTAGGGCGCGACCCGGGCCGGTGGCACCGCCCAGTGCAGGAAGCTGAGCCGTTCCCAGCTCTGGGTGAAGACCACCCGCTGCACCGGCCGGATCGGGGCCGGGGTCACCGGTTCGGCGTCCACCGATGCCACGCTCAGCTGAGCTTGCTGCCCGAGACTGCCGGATGCGACCCGGTGCCCAGGTAGAAGATGCCCGGATAGCCGTGGGTCTCGAAGCCCCGGCTGGGGTTTGCGGTCAACGTCGATCCGGTGATCGTCAGCGAGCCGGTGTGGTCGTTACTGACGAAGAAGATCGCGCCGCCCCCTTCCTGCGCGGTGTTTCCGGCGACGCGGCTGCCGGCCACGGTCACGGTGTACGTGTTCCCGTCGGTGTAGATCGCCCCGCCGCTGCCTCCTCCCGGAGTGCCCGAACGCTGCGGGTTGGCCCCCTGGCCCACCGCCGAGTTGCGGCTGAACAAGCTGTTCAGCACCACCCAGGACACTCCGATGCTGCTCAGTGCCCCACCGTTCGAACAACGGCCCCCGCTGAAGGTGCTGCTGGTCACGTAGACCGGCTGATCAGCCGCCTGGTCGAGTACCCGGATCGCGGCGCCGCCCAGGTCGGGCCCGGTCCGGTCGCAGGAGTTGGCGATGAACCGGGAGTTCACCACCTTCAACCGGCCACCGCGCACGAAGATGGCGCCACCGCCTCCCCCGTCGGTGGTCTGGCCGGCCGAATTGCCGTTCTCGAAGGTCAGGTTCTGCACGGTCAGCCGGGGATGGGTCTGATCATCACAGTGTGAGGTGGTCCAGCCCTGAGCCTGGTCACAGGTGTTCTGGTAGAGGATCCGGCGCTTGCCGCCGCCGCTGAGGGTGATCTTGCCGCCACCGTCGAGCACGACATCGGGGTGCGCGTTGATCACCTTCGCGGTCGCGGACAGGGTGATCGTGACCGGTTTGGCCCCGCAGTCGAAGGTGATCACACCACCGGCTGCGACGGCCCGCAGGACGGCGGACGACGTGCAGCCGGGCGGGCTGCCCCGCCCGATCACATGATCGGGCCTGGTCGTTCTTTCCGCCCGGGCCGCAGCCGGAATGCTGGCGAGGCCGCTGGGATTGCCGGCCCGCATTGGCGCCGGCGCGCTGCTGGCGGCCGGCCTGGTCCGGCGCTTGGCTGCGGTGCTGGCGGCCGGCTTCGCGGTACCGGTCACGTGGTCTGCACTGGACGGCTGAGCGGTGGCCTCGAGGAGCGGGGCCGCGGGCGGCGCCGTAGCCGCCATCCGGGCCTGACCGTGACCGCATCCGGCCAGCGCGAGCACCACAATCACGACCGGCGGCAGCAGGCGGGGTCTGAGCACCCGTTGAGGGTAGTGATCACGGCTGAAGCGATCGTCAAGACCAGGGCAAGAAATGTCGCTGGGTACGATGCCGGTCATGCTCAGCTACCCGGAGAAGCCGTCTCTCGAGGGCCTGGAGTCCAAGTGGGACGGGGCCTGGCAGGCGCAGGCAACCTATCGGTTCGACCGCAACCGCGAGCGGCAGCAGGTATACGCGATCGACACCCCGCCGCCGACGATCAGCGGTTCTCTGCACCTGGGAACGGCTTTCGGCTACATCCAGGTTGATGCGCTGGCCCGATTCCGGCGAATGCTCGGTGCCGAGGTGTTCTATCCGATGGGCTGGGACGACAACGGGCTGCCCACGGAACGGCGAGTGCAGAGACACTTCGGAGTTCGCTGCGATCCCTCCCTGCCCTACGACCCCGCGCTGGTTCTGCCGGAATCGGCCAACGGCCCCGAACTTCCGGTCTCGCGGCCGAACTTCGTCGAGTTGTGCCATCGGCTGACCGAGCAGTTCGAGGGCGACTTCGAGCAGCAGTGGCGCACGATGGGGCTGTCGGTCGATTGGTCGCTGACCTATGCCACCATCGGCGAACGCTCGCGCCGGGTGGCTCAGCGGGCGTTCATCCGCAATCTGGGCCGGGGCGAAGCCTACGCCAGCGAAGCGCCCACCATGTGGGACATCGACTTTCAGACTGCGGTGGCGCAGGCTGAGTTCGAGGACCGGCCGGTGTCCGGTGCCTTCCACCGGATCGCCTTCCCGATCGCGGAGGGCGCCGGAACAGCCGAGATCGAGACCACCCGTCCGGAACTGCTGCCGTCCTGTGTCGCTCTGGTCGCCCACCCCGAAGATGAGCGCTACACAAGTCTTTTCGGTACGGACGTGATCACACCGGTGTTCGGGGTCCGGGTGCCGGTGCTGGCTCATCGGCTGGCCGACCCGGAGAAGGGCTCCGGCATCGCCATGATCTGCACCTTCGGCGACACCACCGACGTGGTCTGGTGGCGCGAACTGGACCTGCCCACCCGATCGGTGATCCGCCGGGATGGCCGGTTCCAGCTGGAGACGCCGAACTGGCTGGAAGGTGCTGGGGCACAGGCCTGGGCCGGTCTGGCCGGGCGCACGGTCAAGCAGTCCCGGCGTGAGGTGGTCCAGCTGCTGGCCGCCGCGGGCGCCCTGATCGGCGAGCCCCGCCCGATCACGCACGAGGTGAAGTTCTACGAGAAGGGCGAGCGGCCGCTGGAGATCGTCACCAGCCGGCAGTGGTACGTCCGCAACGGCGCCCGGGACAAGGATCTTCGCGACGCACTGATCGATCGCGGCCGCGAGCTGATCTGGCATCCAGGCTTCATGCGCCGCCGCTACGAGCACTGGGTGGAAGGGCTCAACTCGGACTGGCTGATCAGCCGGCAGCGTTACTTCGGCGTCCCGTTCCCGCTCTGGTACCGGCTGGACGACGCCGGTGAGGTTATCTGGGACCAGCCGATCGTCGCCGAAGAGGCGCTGCTCCCGGTGGATCCGGCCACCGACGTTCCGCCGGGGTACACCGGCGCTCAGCGTGGCCAGGCCGGAGGATTCATCGGCGATCCGGACGTGATGGACACCTGGGCGACGTCGTCGCTGACCCCGCAGATCGCCGGCGGCTGGGAGGACGACCCGGACCTGTTCGCCCGGGTGTTCCCCTGCGATCTGCGGCCGCAGGGGCCGGAGATCATCCGGACCTGGCTGTTCTCCACCGTGCTGCGGTCGGAGCTGGAGCACGGCGTCCTGCCCTGGCAGCACGCCACGATCAACGGCTGGATCCTGGACCCGGACCGGAAGAAGATGTCCAAGTCCAAGGACAATGTGCTGACCCCGATGCCGCTGGTCCACAAGTACGGTGCGGACGGCCTGCGGTACTGGTCGTGCCGGAGCGGACCGGGGGTCGACACCGCGGCCGACGAGGGGCAGATGCGGGTCGGGCGCCGCCTGGCGCTGAAGATTCTGAACGCCGGACGGTTCGTGCTCGGGCTGGGGGCTACGTCCGGCATGTCCGCCGATCTGGTCACCAACCAGCTGGACGCGGGCATGCTAGCTCAGCTCGCCGACGTGGTGGACGAGGCCACCGCCGCCTTCCTGGCGTACGAGTACCAGCGCGCCCTGGAGCTCAGTGAAGTCTTCTTCTGGCGGTTCTGCGACGACTATCTGGAGCTGATCAAGGATCGCGGCTATTCCGGCGGCGAAGGTTCAATGTCAGCCAAAGCTGCTCTGTCGCTGGCTGAATCGGCCTTGCTGAGGCTGTTCGCGCCGTTCCTTCCGTTCGCCACCGAGGAGGTGTGGTCCTGGTGGCAGGAAGGTTCGGTGCATCGGGCGCCCTGGCCGGTCCGGGCGCAACTGCTGGACGGCGGATCAATTGGTGAAGCGGCCGTGCTGAACGTTGCCGGGGATGTGCTGATCGATATCCGGCGGGTCAAGTCTCAGCTGCGCCGGTCCCAGCGCAGTCCGGTGGCGCGGCTGGTGATCCAGGACGGGCCCGAGCAGCTGCGGCTGATCCGGGCCGCGCAGCAGGACATCACCAACGCCGGTTCGGTGCGCGAACTGCAGCTGCGGGAAGGAGACGTCCGGGACGTGTCGGTTGAGCTGGCCCCGGACGCGGCCGGACCCGAGCCGGACGCCTGACCGCCGTATCATGCGCTGGTGAGTGCCGGCGTCACCGACATCGAGGACCTGTCGGCCCAGTACCGTCGTGAGCTGGTCGCGTTCTGCTACCGGATGCTGGGGTCGGCGGCCGAGGCGGAGGACGCCGCGCAAGAGGCGCTGATCCGAGCCTGGCGCGGCAGCAGCGGATTCGAGGGCCGGTCTCAGGCCCGCTCGTGGCTCTACCGCATCGCCGCCAACGTCTGCGTCGACATGCATCGCTCGCCGCAGCGACGGGCGCTGCCGATGGACCTGAGTGGACCGTCCGCGTTCGGCGCAAGCGCGAACATCGGTGTGCCACTGGAGGAGACGGTGTGGATCGAGCCGATCCACGATTCCCGCGTGCTGCCCGATGCCGGAGATCCAGCCGACCGAGCGGTGCTACGAGAGTCGGTCCGGCTGGCCTTCGTCGCGGCGCTCCAGCACCTGCCCGCCCGTCAGCGGGCGGTGCTTGTGCTCCGGGACGTCCTGGCCTGGTCGGCGGCGGAGGTCGCGGATCTGCTCGGCACGTCCGTCGACTCAGTGACCAGCGCGCTGGCTCGCGCCCGCTCGACGATGGCGGGACTCGAGCCGGCTGGCGGCCGTCAGCTGGTCGACGACGATCGCTCACTCCTGGACCGCTACGTCAGCGCCTTCGAGGCCTACGACGTCAACACTCTGGTCTCGCTGCTGCAAGAGGACGCGACGTTCACCATGCCGCCGTACACGTTCTGGCTGCGGGGGCGGGAGGACATCGAGCGCTGGTGGAACGGTCCTGGAACCGTTTGCCGAGGATCGCGCCTGCTGCTCACCCGGGCCAACGGTGGTCCGGCGATCGCCGTCTACCATCCGGCCGGACCCGGCCGGTGGGAGCCCTTCGCCATTCACCTGCTGGAGGTGCGTGAGGGCCGGATCGATGGCATCTGCCACTTTCTCGACACCCGGATCTTTGCTGATTTCGGCCTCCCGCCCAATCTGCTGGAGGTTGCGCTCAAGGTCTCGGACGCTGAAACCGGCGGCCATCAGCAGTAGATCCAGTCCGGCTGCCGCTGATCGCACCTCGATCGTGCAGCCGTCACGCTGGGCCCGCGGCCCGGCGAGCCACTGCCTCCAGGACCTGGTCCGCCGGCGGCGGCTGAGCCCAGCACAGATGGGTGCGTGAGAGCACCCGCCGCTGGCTGCGCGCACACTGGCCGGCCGGATCCAGATCAGGTCGAGCGACCAGTTTCGCCAGACCATTGCGTCCTAGCTGTAGCCGTAACCACCCGCACCGCGGAGGATCAGCTATGAGCCGGATCGTGTCGAACTTCTTCATCAGCCTGGACGGCGTCGTCGAGGCACCCAACGAGTGGCATTTCCGCTACTTCGACCAGGACATGGGGCAGATCATCGGCGAAGGGATGTCGGGCACCTCGGCCATGCTGATGGGGCGGAACCTCTACGACGAGTGGTCGCAGTACTGGCCCAACCAGAGTGGCGATGTTCCGTTCGCCTCGTTCATCAACGGATCACCCAAATACGTACTGACCCACCGGCCGATCGACGGCGAATTATGGTCCAACACAACGGTTCTGGGCGACGGAGATGCCGCTGGGGCCATCCGTGAATTGAAAGCCGAGAGTGACGGCGACATTTTGATGTCAGGCTCAGCGACCTCGGTGCGCTGGCTGATCGAGAACGACCTGCTCGACGAGCTCGCCCTGCTGGTCCACCCAATCGTCGTCGGCAAGGGGCAACGTCTGTTCGAGGACACCGGCACCGTGCCGTTGACCCTGTCCTCAAGCCAGACCCTGACCACCGGGGTGCTGCACCTGCGTTACCAGCTCGGCGTCAACGCCTGAACTGTTCACTGTTCAATCTGAAGGAGACTGTGCCATGTCATTCCAGGCCTACCTCGACACCATTGAGAAGCGCACCGGCAAGATCCCAGCCGAGTTCCTGGCCGAGGCCGAGGCTCTCGGTTTCAACCGGGAGACCAAGGCGGCGGTGGTCGTCAACTGGCTCAAGTCCGAGTACGGGCTGGGCCACGGCCATGCGATGGCGCTATATCAGGTGATCAAGAACGGAGTGGAGATCGGGGACAAGCATGTCGGATCGCCGGGCTCGCACCGGGACGACTCCCCCACCCTGCGGATCGACGGCCTGGCCGCTCGCTGAAAGCGAGGACATGTCCGTCTCAGGGCCACAGGAGTCACTAGGGGTTGCTTCGGGGGAGGATGAGGGTGCTACCTGATACCGGGTGCTCGCCCCCGGCGGCAGAGTTTGAGGGGCCAGAACAACCTCAAACTCCACTGAAGGAGACCAGCCACCATGGACAACATCCGCCAGTCCTTCGCTCGGGAGGGCCTGATCCGGCCCCGAGACGGCCGGGTTCTCGGCGGCGTCTTCGCCGGTGCCGGCCGCCGCTTCGGACTCGACCCATGGGCCGCCCGCCTCGTCTTCATCATTCTGATGATGATCGTGCCCGGCAGCCAGATCCTGCTTTACCCCCTGCTCTGGGTGCTGATGCCCGCCGAGCAGACCCTGGTCGCTGCTGTGGTGCAGCCCGCCGCCCCGTCCCCGGTCGCCTGATCAGCCTGCGCAGACTGGCACTGGCCATCCGGGGCAACGAGTAGTAGGGATTGATCCATGACGAATGAGCCGAACGAGGGCCGGGACCGGCCGGACGCGAAAGCCGCCTGGGGCGATGCCGGTGAACGGCTCGGCGGTCTGGGTGCCCGGCTGAAGCAGCACTACCAGGACCAGCATGCGCAGACTGCCCCGAGCGAGCCGGCCGGGAGTGAGGTCAAAGAGGCCGCCAAGCGACTGAACCAGGCTGTGCACACTGCCTTCGAAGCATTGGCCAGCGCCTCCAAGGATCAGGCGGTCAAGGACGACGCCCGCCGGGCCGGCCGGTCGGTGGCCGATGCGCTGGCGGGCACGTTCGCTGGCATCTCGGAGGAACTGAACAAGGCGTTCGGCGGCTCGTCCAAGCCCGGGCCGTCAGCGTCCGGGTCACCGGCCCCGGCCTGGTCACCGGCTCCGGCTGCGCAGGCTCCGGCCGGCTCACCGGCTCCGGCCGCGCAGGCTGATCCTGAGGCTCCGGATTACGGGACGCCGGCTGGCTCGGGGGAAACCAGCTCGCCAGCACCTGCGAGTGAGTCCGAGGGGACCCCATCAGCCCCGGCGGAAGGTCGCCCGGAGGGAACGCCGGAAGGCCGTCCGCCTGGAACCCCGGACCCGGACTCGCCGGAATCCGGGCCGCCCGCGCCCTGAGCGGATTCCAGCCGGGTCAGGCGCCGCTTGCCGATCAGTCGGCGAAAGCATCTGTGCAGCAACGGGTGCATACCTGGACTGAGTGACGGTGACGGCCCGGTTGGCGGCGCGCGCCGGTGCTGCAGAAGCCGGCCGCATGATCTCGCGCAGGCCCAGGTCATCGAGGCGAACCAGGGAGTTGGGTGCCCCGGTGACGATGGACTGAGCCACCAAGCGCCCGTCACCGAATCCAGCCGGGAGGCGATCGTCGCCACCTGGTGTGCCCGGCTGATCAGCTGCGGCAGTCAGGCGGCAGCCCCCCACGACCCCCGCTCACGTCAGATCCGCCGGACGCAGATGAACACGTATGAGCCGGTATGCCGGGTCCGAGCTGTCCCGCAGCCGCATCCGGGCCGGAAGAGATGGAAGTTCCTCCAAAAAGGTGCGTCATGACTGAGCCCTTCATCGGTGTACCTGGATGAGAACTGCAGATTCGTCGCCCTGCCATCCGGCGGCCACGAGTCTGCGGCTCCATGACCGGGCCCCTCACTGGTCATTCCACCGTCTGTCATGGACTGTCATGGACTGTCATGGAAGGAACCACCATGTACGCCGCAGCACCCCGCACCTCGGTCGACTTCTCGACCGGGGTCAGCAATGCCTGGTCCGACATCGCCACGTTCATCCCCAAGTTCGTGGTGTTCCTGCTCATCCTCTTGATCGGCTACTTCATCGCCAAGATCCTGGCCAAGGCGGTTGACAAGGTTCTGGAAAGGGTCGGCTTCGACCGGGCCATCGAACGCGGCGGCATCGGCCGGGCGCTGGAGCAGAGCAAGTACGACCCGTCGGACATCCTGGGCAAGCTGGTCTTCTACACAATCATGCTGTTCGTGTTGTCGACCGCTTTCGGGGTCTTCGGCCCGAATCCGATCAGCGGCTACCTGCAGGCCGTGATCGGCTACCTGCCCGAGGTCTTCGTCGCCATTGTGATCATCGTGATCGCCGCAGCGGTGGCGGCTGGGGCCAAGACCCTGATCGAAGGCAGTCTGGGCGGCCTGTCCTACGGGCGGATACTGGCCAATGCGGCTTCGATCCTGATTCTGGCGTTCGGCATCATCGCCGCCCTGGACCAGCTGCGGATCGCGCAGAACGTCGTCAACGGCATCCTCTATGCAGCCCTGGCCGCTGTGGTCGGGGTGGTCGTCGTGGCGGTGGGCGGCGGCGGCATCAAGCCGATGCAGGCCCGGTGGGAGTCCACCCTGCAGACCTATGACGCCGAGAAGCACAACGTCCGCCAGCAGGTGGCTCAGGCTCCCAGCGTGCACGACCAGGCTGAAGCGGCCCGGGCCCGGGTGCGGCAGGCCGCCGATGGCGGGACCGGTTCGCACAGCCTCTGATCGCCGGACGATCCAAGCTGGCCTGATCGCCAGCGATCGAAGCTGTCCCTCGAGAAGACCAGGCGCGGCAGCGTCACCCCCTTACGTCCGGTCGTCTCGAAGTGAGGGTCGGGGCGACCGGACCTCAGCATCCCGCCACGGATGGCCAAGTTCCCTTCCACCGAGAGCGAGAATGCGCGTGACTCAGCACACCCAGGACCGTGATGATTCGATCGGTGCCCGGCCGATCGGGCCCCCCGTAAGAAAGCGAGGCCCGCTGGCCTGGCTGGCCCTGCTGGCCCTGCTGATCATCGGTGTCATCGTTGTCCTGCTTCTGCTCAGCCGTTGCGGTGACGGCGGCGACGATCCCACCGCTGCGGCACCGGCCCCAAGCGCCGTCCCCAGTCCCAGTTCCGCGGCCACCGCCGGCTCCAGCCCCGCGGCGAGCGGTGCCTCCGGAACGATCGTCGCCAACGGCCAGACCATGCTGCCGCTGGCCGGATCCAGCACCGACAACCTGTCGTCCTATGCCGGCCAGACGGCCAGCACGACGTCGGTGCGCGTCCAATCCGTTCCTGCCGACGAGGGTTTCTGGGTCGGCTCCGGCGCCGGTGACCGGGTATGGATCCAGCTGACCGGCGCCGCGGGCGAATCGCCGTTCACGGTCAAGGCCGGCGACAGCGTCGCCTTTACCGGGACGGTCACCAAGAACCCTGATGGCTTTGCCAATCAGGTCGGCGTCACCACTGCGGAGGGTGCGTCGATGCTCGATTCCCAGGGTTATCACATCGCGGTCACCAGGTCCGCCCTGAAGCTGGCCACCTGAACCAAAGTCTCCATCTGAAAACGCTTTTCGTCGTCCCCATTGGCGACGATCTCGCCCTCAATGAAATACCCAACAGGAGGTTGGCTCATGTTCGACAAGTCTCAAGCCGCAAGTGTC